>CAZNFE010000181.1:0-6566 GCA_964571945.1 uncultured Pseudomonadales bacterium | reverse complement strand
AACTCCTGTCTCTCACCACTTGCTTTGCAAGTGGCTGCCGACTGTTCGTGTTTTCGCGTAGCGAAATCCACGAACCTGGTACCGAGGGTCGGAATCGAACCGACACTCCCGTGAAGGAACCGGATTTTGAATCCGGCGCGTCTACCAGTTCCGCCACCCCGGCACAAGGGGCGGGATTATAGCAGAGCTTCCCGGGTGCTAAAACCCATGTCCGCTATCTTATTCCGCTATCTCCTTCTTACTCGGTGTCCTCGATATCGAAGCCTTTCATCCAGGACTGAAAGTCTGCAATGTTCCCGGGGAGTATGACTTTACTGCTGGTTAAACCCGCCATTCCTGCCAGGTATTCTTCCCCCAGTTGCAGATTGAGCGCCCGTTTGCCGCCCGGTTCGGTTAGAACAGCGGCTATTTTTCCAATGGATTCAGCGGTTGCGACCGCAATCGATTGGATCTCTGCCGCATGGCCCTCGGCGTCGTTGATGCGGCGTTGCTTTTCACCTTCCGAGCGGTTGATCAATTCAGTTTTCAGTCCTTCGGATCGATTGATTCGGGACTGTTTGTCCCCTTCACTCTTTGCCAGGATGGCTCGCTTCTCCCGTTCGGCGGTCACTTGTTTTTCCATGGCATTCTTCACGGTCTCCGGGGGCACGATGTTCCTGATTTCGTAGCGGTGTACCCGGATGCCCCAGCTCGTGCCTGCCGCATCCAACACCTCGACCACCTTGGCGCTGATCAGATCCCGCTCCTCAAAGGTGCGATCCAGTTCCAGGGTGCCGATCACTGACCGGGTGGTGGTCTGTGCCAGTTGTACAGCGCCGAAGCGGTAATCGGTGATACCATAGCTTGCCTTTACCGGATCCGTGACTGAAATATAGATGACCCCATCCACCGTGACATTGACTTCATCCTTGGAGAAGCAATCCTGGGGCGGCACATCGATGCTTTCTTCTTTTAGATCCTGGATAAACGTGACTTTATCGATAAAGGGAATCAATGCATGGAAACCGGCTTCCAGTGTTTTGTGATACCGGCCAAGCCGTTCCACCAGGTAGGCTGACTTGGTCGGCACCAGGCGAATGGATTGGAAGAATTTGATGATCAGCACGACAAAAATGATGCCCCAGATGACCATTACGGCAAGGTTCATAATATCCGTCATGAGAGATCTCCCGGGGTCTTGTCGGCCACCTGCTCGATTCCCTCAAAAAATGCCTGCATCCGAGCCAGTTCCATTGGTACCACCGACACATCGGCGGATTTGAAGATGTCTTTCACCTGCCCGATGAAAGAGCCCAGCAATCTGAGCTTCATGGCGTCACTGCCGCCGGGTTTATTGATTTCCCGGGACAGCAGTTTGATGCCCTCGGCCGTTGCGTTGGCAACCAGTGAAATCTCTGCAGCCCGGCCTTCGGCTTCGTTGATGCGGCGCTGCTTTTCGCCCTCTGACAGGTTAATGGCTTCCTGTCGCTCCCCTTCCGAGAGGTTAATGGTGGCTTCTTTCTCGGCAGTGGCCAGGGTAATCTCGGCGCGTTTTTCCCGTTCCGCCTCCATCTGTTTTTCCAGCGTGTTGATCACATTGCGGGAAGGCGCAATGTTCATGATTTCATAACGCAGCACCTTGATGCCCCAGGGTTCAGAGGCAAGATCAATCTCCCGGACGATAGCTTCATTTAACTTCTCGCGCTCGGAAAACGTCTGGGACAGGGTTAATTTGCCGACTTCGGATCGCATGGTGGTCTGGGCCAGGTTGATGGCTGCCCGGTGGTAATCCTCAATGCCATAGCTGGCTTTGCTGCCATCCATCACTTTCAGGTACACCAGTCCGTCCACTTCAATCTGGATATTGTCTCGTGATATGCAGTTCTGGGGCGGGATGTTGATGCACTGTTCACGAATCTCGTGCCGATAGGCAACCCGATCAAAAAACGGGATCAGAATATGAAAGCCCGGCTCCAGTGTCGCTCTGAATTTCCCCAATCGTTCGATGACGCAGACTTCACGCATGTGCACGATGAGCATCAAGTGGTAAAGAATGAATAGAATTGCCAGCAATGCAAAGGTAAAAAAAGCCATGTTTTCTTCCCCTGTGGTTGATCAGTCGGATTCGGTCGGTTCAACAATCAGTGTGATATTGTTCTGGCTCACTACTTTTGCCATGCTGCCGGTCTCCAGCACGGCACCGCCACCCAGGGCCTGCCATTCGGTGCCTCTGAATTTCACCCGACCCTTCTTCTCGCCGGGGCCGATGGTGTCGATGACTTCGACGATTTCGCCAAAGGCATCCACCTTCTCATCGGTGTTGGCCACCGTGGCATCGCCACCGGCAACTTTCTGCACAAAGCTGCGTAGCAGGATGATCAAGGCAAGCGTTGAGATGAACCAGAGCGTGACTGCGGCAACGCCATCCTCCACCAGGCCAAACAGGATTGCGCCGGTGACCACCAGCGCCCCGAGACCGAGGAAAATGACAATGCCGCCGGGGATAACGAGTTCGGCCAGGATAAAGAATCCGGCCACGGGTAACCAAAACCAGATATTCAGAAACAGTTCCATCACAGTACTCCTGCAAAATCCGTTTATGCCGTTCCGGCCTTCTTATTATACCCTGTTGCCGCGGCTTTTCCGCAGGACTCGCTGAATCCGGGCAGCACCTGATCGTTCAGGCAGTCGCCACCGCGGGGGACAGTGGTTTTTCCAGTTCCGCCCAGTCAATCACACCGTCATCTTCATAGTGCTCGTATTCGAGAACACCTAATTGATCGAACTTTGGCCGGATTTCATCGGTGAGCAATCCGATGCGTCTCAGGTTCGGCATGACCCGGCCAAACAACAGCCGGCCAAAGTCGATCCGGGTTTCCCGTTCCCTGATGTATTGTTGCGCCGCTTCCACATCCCAGCCGAAGTGTTTGTATATTTCCAGGCCAACCAATCGGTCCCGCATTACCACACAGGCTTCGAACGCAAATTCCGCCCGGTCCTGCTTCTCTGCGGCGGTCAGGGTTTTCACGTGTTCTTCCAGATAATTCACGCCAAAGGTGACGTGGCGGGCCTCGTCTCGGATCACATAATGCAGGATATTCTTCAGCAGATCGATTTGGGTGCCCATTTCGGCGGATTTAAACGCCGCCAGGGCCAGTCCCTCGATGATGATCTGCATACCGATAAACTTAAGATCCCAGCGCTCATCGGCGAGGATCTTATCCAGCAGCAACTTCAGGTTTTTGCTGATCGGATACATGATGCCAACCTGTTTCTGGATGAACTTGTTGAATACCTCCACGTGCCGGGCTTCATCAAACGTCTGTGAAGCCGCATACAGCTTGGCATTAAAGGTGGGCGCACAGGATACCAGTTGCGATGCAACCAGCAGTGCGCCCTGCTCTCCGTGCAGAAACTGGCTCATGGAAGATGCCAGGCGATGCCAGTCGAATTCGATCTGTCTGGCCCTGGGCATGTTCTGATACGGTGCAAACTCGGCAAACAGATTGAAGTCCGGATTGGTCGGTGATTCCTCTTTTGGGTGCAGGTGGCTCCAGTCAATGTCGACCTCGACATTCCAGTTGAGCTGCTTACCCAATTCATAGAGGCGCTTGATACGGTCGTCCTGTACCGAGTAATCCCAGTTGAATGAGCCAATCAACGGCGTGTTGAATATCTCCATCAGGTGCTCTACATCCGCACCGTCCATGCGACTGGCGACGTCATCAGAATCCGGGAAATAGCGGATCTCTCCAGGGCACTCTTTAAGTTCCTTATAGCTCATTCGTCCATCCTCTTAATCAGGGGTCAGGTTCCGGAACCCGTCATTGTAGGGGCAGTTGGCCCAGATAGAAAGCCGGTGTGCGGATCGATCTGGATCCAGTGAATTTAGTCAGCACTAACTTACTTTAAAAGCATCTTCATACGGACATCTGCTCGGACAAAGTCGGAATGCGGATCCAATTCTCCGGCCCTGCGCCTGCGGATCAACAGCCATCTTCACCTAAACCCGATGCATTGTGATATGATTTTTGCTTCTCAGTGTCCACGCTCACTTGTGGAGCAGGGGTAATCAGGATACAGAGAAAAAGAGAAACAAACGTGGCATCGACGAATTATCTTATGCAAGCAAAGAATTCATTACCGCTACCCGTGCGGTTGCTGTTTATCGCCTATCGCTGGGTGGTGGTTGTACCGGTGCTTGTCCTGACAGTACTCACGCATTGCACCTCAATCATCATTCTGGCCATTTCAGGTTTCGCTCATTTTGCCAATACCGTGCTGGGTCGCAACTGGGCGCGGGTTAACGCATTTGTTAGCGGAATGAAAGTTGAAGTCGAAGGATTGGAGAAGGTCGATCCAAGTCAGTCCTATGTCATGGTTTCCAATCATCGCAGCCTGGTGGATATCTATGTCATCTATGGCTGGAGCGGAATCGATGCAAAGTGGGTGATGAAGAAAGAGCTGCGCGCCATTCCGATCTTCGGCCTGGCCTGCGACAAACTGGGTCATGTCGTGGTCGATCGGAGTAACACCAAGGCGGATCTGGCATCCATGGAGAAAGTACGCAAAAAAATCGTCAACGGCACATCGATTATGTTTTTTGCAGAAGGTACAAGAAGCCGCAATGAAGTCCTGTTACCCTTTAAGAAGGGTGCTTTCCGGATGGCGCTGGATCTGCAGTTACCGATTCTGCCCATCTCGATTCACGGTACCCGAAACATATTGCCTCCACATACGACCCAATTGTATCCCGGCAAAGCCAGACTGGTGTTCCACGACCCGATCCCGACGGACAATCTCGATCAGACAGCTACCGGTGATCTGTTGGAACAAACCAGAAATATCATCTCTAGCGCCCTTCAAGAGGAGTAACTTTTCCATGCGTAAGAATCATGTGCTGGCCGCCTGGCGTGCCAATCAACAAACCATCGGCGCCTGGCTCAGCGTTGATTCCGCCTTCACGGCTGAAATGATGGCCAATGCCGGTTTTGACTGGCTTTGCATCGACATGCAGCATGGCATGCTGGATTATGCTGATTTAAAGCACATGCTGCCTGCCATTTCCACCACTCCCACCATTCCGATTGTCCGGGTACCGTGGAATGAACCCTATGAGATCATGAAAGCGCTGGATGCCGGTGCCTACGGGGTCATCGTACCCCTGGTCAACAACCGGGAAGAAGCCGAGAAAGCGGTATCTGCCTGCCGGTATCCACCCCAGGGATTACGCTCGCTGGGACCGATTCGTGCGGGCATATACGGGGGTCCCGGATACATCCAGGAAGCAAACAACGAGATCGCCTGCATCGTGATGATCGAGACCGCCGAGGCATTGGAAAACCTGGATGAAATACTGTCTACTCCCGGTGTTGATGCGGTGTATATCGGTCCGTCCGATCTGGCCTATGCCATCGAATTACCGCCCACCGGAGACAACAATGATCCGAAACACGTGGCGACGGTTGACCGGATTTTTGCTGCCTGCCAGAAACACCATGTAGCAGCGGGTATCCATACCGGTAGTCTTGAGTACACCACTCGATATTTGCAGCAGGGATTCAATCTGGTAACGCTGGGCTCGGATAGTGGTTTTATGGGGCGCCTGGCATACCGGGAATTGCGCGCAGCTCGCGAGGACACCGGAGTTAAAAAAACGCAACCCTAGATCAGAGCAGTAATCGTTCATTCGAAGGGATCTGATGGTCTGTTTACATCGAGCCAACACAAGCAATTCGGGATTTTGCAATGACTGATGCAACAACAACCGATGCCACGACTTATGACGGCAAATCCTGTTTCGTCTGCGGACCGGATAATCCCATTAGTCTGGGTGTCAGATTTCGTCTGCAAGGTGATGTCTGCAAAGGTGAGTTCACGCCGTTAAAAGAGCACTCGGGCTGGGAAGGTGTCACTCACGGAGGCATCATCTTCAGTGTGCTGGATGATGTCATGGCAAACTGGATCTACCTGAATGGCATGAAAGGATACACGGCCAAATGCGAAGTCAGATTTCGCAATCCGCTGCCGACCGGCTGCAAAGTGCTGCTGGAAGGCATACCAATCAAACAGCGCCGCAATATGGTGATGCTGGAAGGCAGGGTAAACCGTGCCGACAATGACGCGCTGATCGCCGATTGCCAGGCCACCTTTATGCTGGTCGGCTAACATCTTATACCGGCTTACCGACCCTTAGAAACTCGTCAGTGATTACCACCATCCACAGCGAGCACCGCACCCGTCGTGTAACTGGCGCCTTCACTGGCCAGATACAGAGCAGCACCAACAATCTCTTCCGGCTGCCCTCCCCTGCCCAGGGCAATGCTCTCGGCAGCGCCTTTATTAAACGCATCCATGTCCCACGCCTTGGAAATATCGGTTAGGAAGGCTCCTGGCATAATGCAATTTACCCTCACCTTCGGCGCGAGTTCACGCGCGAAGGAACGGGTCAGGGCATTTATGCCTGCTTTGGCTGCACCATAGGGTTCCGCATTGGGGCTTGGTTTCACTGCATTGGTACTGCTGATATTGATGATACAACCACCTGCACCATCGAACATCCGTTTCCCAACCAGCGCACTGAGTCG
>CAZNFE010000180.1:0-6590 GCA_964571945.1 uncultured Pseudomonadales bacterium | reverse complement strand
CTGATCCTCTTCGTGATTGGTGCTGGAGAGAAAAACTGAAGACGTATTATCAAAGGTAATGACACCATCGGGTTTTGGGTAATCAATCGGTTTGCACTGGTCTGCCGGTTTGAGCATTTCGTGATCCGGCGTTGGATCGGTAAGCGTAAAAGGCAATTTGCCCTGAAAAATGGTTTGATCAATAAATGCATATGCTGCACCAAGAAACACACCAAATTTATGAATTGCCGGATTGACATTTCTGGACTTGTGCAATTCTTTGTACACCCAGGAGTTTTCGAAGGCCAGCGTAAAACTGTCCAGTTCGTTATGGCCTTCATCGCCTTCTTTAACCGCAGAGAATACAGACTCGGCTGCAAGCATTCCTGTTTTCATGGCATTGTGGTTGCCCTTGATCTTCAGAAAGTTCATAAATCCGGCATCGTCGCCAGCAAGCAATCCGCCGGGAAATACCAGTTTCGGCACTGCCTGGAATCCGCCCTTGTTAATGGCTCGTGCGCCATAGGCAATCCGTTTGCCACCTTCCAGAAAATCCCGAATGACCGGGTGTAGTTTGTATTTCTGAAATTCATCGAACGGGCTTAAATGCGGATTGCTGTAGCTTAAATCAACAATCAAACCAAGCGCTATCTGATTGTTCTCCAGATGGTACATGAAGGAACCACCGGTTGCGCCACCCGGTCCATGATTCAGTGGATAACCCACCGAATGAATGACCTTGCCGGGTACGTGCTTGTCTGGGTCGATATCCCACAGCTCCTTGATACCGATTGCATAATGTTGGGTGCCGGCATCTGCCTGCAGCGCAAATTTTTCCATCAACTGTTTACCCAGATGGCCTCGGCAGCCCTCCGCGAACACTGTGTACTTTGCGTGTAGTTCGTAGCCTGCCTGATAGGTAGGTTTATGTTCACCATCGGCTCCGATGCCCATATCACCGGTCGCAACCCCCTTGACTGAACCATCGTCGTGATAGAGAACTTCGGATGCAGCGAAGCCAGGGAAAATTTCAACACCCAGTGCTTCGGCCTGTTCGCCCAGCCAGCGACACAGATTACCCAGACTGATCGCGTAATTTCCCTTGTTGTGGGATGCGCTTGGCACCAGAAAGCCAGGCACTTTGATTGCCTGTTTCGCATCGATCAGATAATACACATCATCTTCTGTCGCCGGGGTGTTCAACGGCGCACCCATTTCTTTCCAGTCCGGGAACAACTCATTGAGTGCTGTGGGCTCCAGTATTGCACCAGACAAGATGTGCGCCCCGATTTCCGAACCCTTCTCGACCAGGCAAACCGAATAGTCGGCTTCTGCCTCTTGACACAATTGTTTGAACCGGATCGCTGCTGATAAACCCGCAGGTCCACCGCCTACAATTACCATGTCAAATTCCATCGATTCTCGTTCCACACTGTTCTCCCTTTCTTTCTTGCGATCCGCTCACCGGACTGCCAGGTACAAGATTACGCTATTGTATGAAATGTATTGGCTGATTGAAATAAATGCAGCCTAATGATGAATTTGAACTGCTGCGTTCATTTTCCGGGAAGCGGCGATTGTGGAAGCTTAAGTTATTGAAAATTCAGAAAATATATTCTTTATAGTGGTGATTCTATTGACCGTGAAGGCAATTAAAGAGAGAATACGCGCAGCCAGTTTGAGCCTGTTTATTGGCATGAACATAGTTGTGACTCGGATTCCGAAATAAGGATGATACTGTCACAGGGAAGCACTCTTTTTTTTATTAGCATAGAGCGAGGAATCTCATGAAAGTTCTGGTGACTGCCAAGAGAGTCGTAGACGCAAACGTGAATGTACGGGTGCTGAACGACCACTCTGGTGTGGATATGAACAATGTAAAAATGGCGGTAAATCCTTTCGACGAGATCGCGATCGAAGAAGCCGTCAGATTAAAGGAAGCCGGTAAAGCGGAAGAAGTAGTCGTGGCCTCGATTGGCGTATCACAATGCCAGGAACAAATTCGGACGGCGCTGGCGTTGGGTGCTGATCGGGGAATTCTGGTTGAGGCGGATGCAGACCTGCAACCTCTGGCTGTTGCCAAGGTGCTGAAAGCCCTGGTAGACAAGGAAAATCCGGACCTGATAATTCTGGGTAAGCAGGCCATTGACGGGGATAATATTCAAACCGGTCAAATGCTGGCAGCCCTGGCCGGTCTTCCCCAGGCAACTTTTGCTAACGAGATATTGTTGGCAGATGGAGAGGCAACGGTAACCAGGGAAATAGACGGCGGGATGGAAACGATCACTATCAAGACTCCGGCTGTAGTCACCGCTGATCTTCGACTAAATGAACCAAGGTATGCTTCATTGCCTAATATCATGAAAGCCAAGAAGAAACCGATCGATACGTATACGGTTGATGACCTGGGCGTGGATGTAACACCACGTGTGACTACATTAAAGGTTGAACCCCCGTCAGAAAGACAAGCGGGTGTGATCGTGGAAGATACGGAAGAACTTGTGGACAAACTGAAAAATGAAGCGAAGGTGATCTGATGGGTATCCTGGTAATAGCAGAACACGACAACGAGACGATTAAAGCGGCAACACTGGTAACCACCGCAGCCGCGCAGGCGATCGGCGGTGACATCACAGTCCTGGTTGCCGGGGCAAATTGCGGCGCAGCAGGCGAAGCAGCAGCAAAGATAGACGGTGTGGCTAAAGTGCTGGTCGCTGATAATGCCGCATATGAGCATCAGTTGGCGGAGAATCTGGCCGAACTGATAGTTAGCATTGGCAAAGAGTATTCGCATATTCTGGGCTGTACGACCACTTCGGGCAAAAACGTTCTGCCAAGAGTGGCTGCACTGCTGGATGTGGCACAGATTTCCGATGTCAGTGCGATCGTGAGCGAAGATACGTTTCAGCGACCGATTTACGCTGGAAATGCCGTGGCTACCGTGCAGTCCTCCGACCCGATCAAAGTGCTGACCATTCGAGGTACCGCATTTGATGGTGTCGCCGCAGAAGGCGGCTCTGCCACGATCGAGTCGCTGGATATGGCAACCGATGCCGGCTTGTCACGTTGGGAGCGATCCGAAATAGCGAAACTGGAGAGGCCTGAACTGACCGCGGCCAAAATTATTATTTCTGGTGGCCGTGGTATGCAAAATGGAGAAAACTTCGCGTTGCTGGAAGCCGTTGCGGACAAGCTGGGCGCAGCGATCGGTGCATCCAGGGCAGCAGTAGATGCCGGTTTTGTAGCCAATGATATGCAGGTAGGCCAGACCGGCAAGATCGTTGCTCCGGACCTTTATATTGCAGTCGGCATATCCGGCGCTATTCAGCACCTGGCAGGGATGAAAGACAGCAAGGTGATTGTCGCTGTCAACAAGGATGCCGATGCGCCGATTTTCCAGATCGCGGATTATGGACTGGTAGCTGATCTGTTTAATGTCATGCCGGAATTCGCGGAGCGGCTTGACTGATCTGGCTCTTTTCTTGAAAGAGTGTTCCTGAACGAGTGGCGAGAGAGGGGTGCAACCTGCCCCTCTTTCAACTCAGTTCGGGTAAATTCCTGAAATTATCCAGTGCTTCCGGATTCGCAAGGGCATCTGTGTTAGTGACAGCCCGATTGTGAACAACGTTATTGACCGCTATTTCGCTGATTTTTCCCGAGATCGTGCGAGGTAGATCCGGTACTTGCAGGATTTTCGCTGGTACATGTCGGGGGCTGGTATTTTTCCGGATAGTGATCCGGATTTGTTCGCTGAGTTTTTCATCCAGCAGCAAGTCATCTTTCATTACAACAAACAGGACGATCCGGGTATCGTCCTGCCACTCCTGACCAATTGCCATGCATTCCAGTATGGCATCGATTGATTCCACCTGCTGATAGATTTCAGCCGTGCCGATTCTGACGCCACCGGGGTTCAGCACTGCATCGGATCGGCCATGGATGATATAGCCACCGTGTTCCGTGCGTTCGATATAATCGCCATGAGCCCAAGTGTTACTAAATTGACTGAAATACGCATTGTGATACTTTTCACCTGAGTCATCCATCCAGAAACCGGTGGGCATGGAAGGGAAGCTGTGCCTGCAGACGAGTTCTCCTTTACCGGCATCGATCGAAGTACCGCTGGCATCAAATACCTGCACATCCATCCCCAGACCAGCACACTGTATCTCACCTGCATATACCGGCAGATTCGGATTCCCCAGGACAAAGCAGGAAATTAAATCGGTGCCCCCTGAGATGGATGACAGGCAAAGATCCTGTTTGATATGCTGGTACACGAATTCGAATCCTTCCACTGCCAGTGGTGATCCGGTGGAGAGGATCGCCTTCAGGTGAGTGAGATCATGGGATTGAATCGGTCGCTGACCGGCTTTCTCAACCGCTGACAGAAATTTGGCGCTGGTACCGAAAACGGATACCTGTTCATCCGCGACCAGATCGAACATACGGGAAGGCGTGGGATAAAAAGGTGAACCATCGTATAACACCAGCGCTGCACCGGTTGCCAGTCCCGAAACCAGCCAGTTCCACATCATCCAGCCACAGGTGGTGAAATAGAACAGGGTGTCCTGACGTTTCAGATCTGAATGGAGCTGATGTTCTTTCAGGTGTTGAATAAGGGTACCACCAGCACCATGCACGATACACTTGGGTTTCCCCGTGGTTCCTGACGAGTAAAGGATGTATGCCGGATGATCGAAAGGGAGCTGGACGAATGTTGAGACATCCTCTACTGTCGAATTGACAAATGAATCGTATCCGACTGAATTTTCTATGCCAAAGGTCTCTTGCTGCCGGTTCGAAACGATCACGATTTTTTCCAGGCAGGAGAGACTGGCTGCGATGTTTGCGACGCGATCGAGAATGTCGATGGTTTTACCGTTGTATTGGTACTGATCGGTAGTAAATAGTATTTTTGGTTCGATCTGACCCAGTCGGTCCAATACCGCAGAGACGCCAAAGTCCGGTGAACAGGAAGACCAGATGGCACCCAGGCTGGTAGTGGCCAGCATGGCGATGACCGTTTCTGCCATATTCGGCAGGTATCCGGCCACTCGATCACCGGTGTGGACGCCCGCTTCAATCAGGGAAATCTGCACACCGGCCACCGCCCGGTGCAGTTCCCGGTAGCTCAGGGTACGGCGGTGACCGTCCTCGCTGATTGTTATCAATGCGGTTGTATCGTCACGGTATCGGAGCAGATTTTCTGCAAAGTTGAGCTGGGCACCTTCGAACCATTGCGTGCCCGGCATTTGATCGCCATTTTGCATGACGTTGCTGGCCGTCTCAGAGAATTCGATGCCAGAGAAAAGTGCCACTTCTTCCCAGAAGGACGCTCTGTTCGCAATGGACCATTGGTGCAACTGCTGATAGTTATCGAAGTGAATCGAGTATCGATTTTCGATCGCGTGCGTGAAGCGGGTCATGTTGGTTGAAGCAATCTGCTCAGTTGTGGGTTGCCACACGAGAGAACTCATAGCAATACAAACTCCTTAATCCGTCTGACCCGGCCTGCCATGCACGGAACGACTTCGATCATCTGCTCCTTTACCTGAATAGAGGGATTGCCTCAACATTGCCTGCTATTGGTCGGCCAGCCACGCATCGTCTGATTCTTCAGTGATGCCTTCAAACAGAGGCGTCGAGAGATACCTCTCGCCGGTATCCGGTAACATGACAACGAAGCTGCTGCCATCCGGGGCATCTTCAGCTACCTGCAGTGCGGCAGCCATGGTGCCACCCGAGGAGATGCCGCAGAACACAGCTTCTTCAACTGCGAGCCGGCGTGCTGTCTGTATCGCGGCATCGTCCGAGACGGTAACGATTTGATCGGCGACCGAGGTATCCAATACAGCCGGAATAAAGTCGGGTGTCCAGCCCTGTATTTTGTGCGGTGCCCATTCATTTCCGGCCATCATCGCCGCATTTTCCGGTTCAGCTGCTATGATGAGGGTGTCCGGTCGAGCCAACTTGATCATCTGGCCGGCACCGGTGATAGTACCTCCGGTGCCCCAGCCGCTAACAAAATAATTCAGCTCGCGATCAGCGAAATCGCTCAATATTTCCGGCCCGGTGGTATTGCGATGATATGCCGGGTTGGCAGGGTTCTCGAATTGGCTGGCCAGGAACCAGCCAAATTTTTCCGCTAGTTCTTCGGCTTTTTTTACCATTCCGGTGCCTTTTCCGGCAGCCGGTGTCAGAATGACTTTGGCTCCCAATGCTTTCATCAGCTTGCGGCGTTCAACTGAAAATGTTTCTATCATGGTCGCCACGAACGGATATCCTTTGGCAGCACAGACCATTGCCAGGGCAATGCCGGTGTTACCCGAAGTCGCTTCGATGACGGTTTGACCGGGCTTGATCGCACCGCTCCGTTCGGCATCTTCAATAATTGCTATAGCTAGGCGATCCTTCACGGACGCCATGGGATTAAAGGCTTCCACTTTGACGAACATTTGCACATTCGACGGTGCCATATGATTCAGACGAACGATGGGTGTGTTGCCGATTGTCTTCAGGATGCTGTCATAGATCATTTGTTTATCTCCCGTTGATCGAATTTTTATAAAAATGTTATGAGATCATTAACATGAGTTAATCAAGCCCAA
>CAZNFE010000179.1:0-6600 GCA_964571945.1 uncultured Pseudomonadales bacterium | reverse complement strand
CCTTCTTTTTGCTTGCGGCATCCAAGCCACATTTAGCTCGTTCAGGAATCAAGATTGAAGCAATGTTCATTGAATTTTCTTATTGCCTCCTGGCGACTGAGTAACAGGATTAGATTACCATTTAAGACCAGCGCTGTTTTCGCTCGCTCTTTTTCTCTTTTTTCTTGATGAGTTGTCGATCCAGCTTGTCTGCTAACATATCTATTGCAGCGTAAAGATCTTCCGATTCGGCGTCTGCGAAAATCTCACCTTCAGGTATACGAATAGTTGATTCCGCTTTTTGCCTTTGTTTTTCGACGCTGAGAATGACACGAATATTAGTGATTCTATCGAAATGCCTTTCAAGTTTATCGAGTTTTGTTTCGACATATTGCTTTAATGGGTTAGTTACTTCGATATGATGCCCGCTTACACTAATTTGCACGTGTTGACCTCCTGATTGGTTGTTATGTGCGTACTCTGACATTTGACCCTTTTTACTGATTAAATATCCGGTACTTCTTGATAAATTGTTCCTCATAAACAGTGCTGCGAAATGTGCAGCCTCCGTCAGACCAGCTGCTTCCGTTCATTGGATGGGGGAATCATGAGTGATTCTCTGTACTTTGCAATGGTACGTCGTGCAACCTTTATGCCCTGGTCTACCAATATGTTTGCTATTTTACTATCACTCAGTGGTTTTCGCTGATTTTCTTCTGCAACCAGTTTCTTGATCAGTGCCCTGATCGCAGTAGATGACACCTCGCCACCACCCTGGCTGCTGACGTGGCTTGAGAAAAAGTACTTAAGCTCAAATACACCCGCCGGTGTGTGCATAAACTTTTGTGTGGTTACTCTTGAGATAGTTGATTCGTGGAGATTCACAGCCTCCGCGATATCATGCAGGACGAGCGGTTTCATAGCCACCTCACCATATTCCAGAAATCCCTTTTGAAACTCAACAATTTTCGTGGCAACTTTCAGAAGAGTATCATTGCGTTGTTGCAGGCTCTTTATGAACCAGCGTGCTTCCTGCAGTTGATTCTTAAGGTAAGTATTATCGTCACTGCTATCAGCCCGCTTTACCATTGATGCATACCCACTATTTACTCTGATTCGTGGTGCTGATTGTGAATTGAGTTCTACAATCCATCGATCATTTTTTCTGGTTACGATGACATCGGGTTCGACATATTCTGTTTTCGATGGGAAGAATTCAGCTCCAGGTCTTGGATTAAGTGACTTGATCAACGATACAACCTGCCCCAAGTCTGCTTCATTCAGTTTTGTCTTGCGTGACAGAAAAGCGAAATCCCGGTTTGCCAACTGCATCAGGTAGTCAGTAATGATCAGAATACCTTCTTTCTTCCATCGGGTTGAATCCGGCATTTGATTCATCTGAATGAGTAAACATTCCCGCAGATTTCGAGCCGCGATTCCTACCGGATCAAGATGCTGTATCAAGTGCAGGACAGCTTCAATTTCTTCCGTTTCTACTTCGTATTCAGGATCCAGGCAAGACCGGATTTCTTCCATATCAATGGTCAATACACCTTCGCTATCAAGACCATCAATGATTGCAATAGCGATTTGGAGGTCATTCTCCGATAGATGCAGCAGGATGATCTGGTCCAGCAGATGATCCTTTAGGGTAAACTTCTCTGAATTGCGTGCATCAATGACGTCGCCATCATATGTCTCACCCTTGCCTGACGATGCTGGCTGACTGCCCTGGTCCTCCCAGACATCTTCCCAGACACTGTCAACAGGTAATTCTTCAGACATGGTGTCTGAAACGAGTTCCTCATGAGAATCAGGAACCGCATCTCCGTCAATATTCGGATCGTGGATGACGAGGTCGGTATCTGTCGCTTCATTTGCCAAATCTGACGCTGATTCAGCATTCGGCTTGTCCGTATCGGAGCTGGCTGGGTCGATCCCGTTTTCCTGTTGCGTGGCGGCTGATTCACTGGGCGCGTCGCTGAAATCCTCGTTACTATTCGAAGGCTCGTCGGGGCTATCAAGGGATGTAGCTTCGTCGTTTTCTTCTCCGGCAACCACTTCTTCAAGCATCAGGTTGTCGTCCAGGGCATCCTGGATTTCTCGTTCCAGGTCGACGGACGATAATTGCAGTAGCTTGATCGCTTGCTGCAGCTGTGGAGTCATTCGAAGCTGTTGACCCAGTCTGAGGACCAGAGAAGGCTTCATGGCCATAGATAATTGGCCTGTAATGGCAAACCGATCGGAAATCCCGCAGATATCCGGTGGGGTATGTGATTATTCTCAGTCAGTATAAACATATTACATTCTAAAATGATGTCCAAGGTAAACACTCCTGACCTGATCATTTGCCAGAATTGTTTCGGTGTTCCCGTCAGCGATGATTTGCCCATCGCTAACGATGTACGCTTTTTCACAGATATCCAGAGTGTCACGGACATTATGATCGGTTATCAGGATACCGATATTGTGTTTTGTCAATTGTGAGACAATTTGTTTGATATCATTGACAGAAATCGGGTCAACACCGGCAAACGGCTCGTCGAGCAAGATAAAGGAGGGTTCCGTAGCGAGAGCCCGCGCAATCTCCACCCGTCTGCGCTCACCACCTGACAGGCTCATGCCCACGTTGTTGCGGAGTTGGGTTATACGAAATTCCTCCATCAGAGACTCGAGTTTTTCGACCCGTTGCTTTTTTGTAAGTGCGGGTCTGGTTTCGAGGATGGCGAGCAGGTTCTCTGCCACTGTCAGCTTTCGAAACACGGATGCTTCCTGGGGCAGGTAACCAATTCCTTTTCTTGCCCTGAGGTGCATCGGCAGATCTGAAATATCCTGGCCATTGAAGAGGATCTGACCGTGGTCTTCCTTTATCGAGCCAATAATCATGTAAAAACAGGTGGTCTTACCGGCGCCATTCGGACCCAGCAAACCCACGACTTGACCACTCTGGATGCTCAGGGAGACATTCTTGACAACCTGATGCCCTTTGTAGCTTTTTGCCAGGTCAATTACATGGAGTACATCTTTGGATACTGACATTACTTTGCAGGACTACTATGTTTCTTTGGATTTAGAGTCATGTTGATGCGACCGGAGTTATCGCCCGGATCATTACTGCCTCTCAGGTTTACGATACCCCGCTTTACATCATAACGCAGTAACTCTCCTTCAAACTCATTCGGCTGTTGGCGAAGTTTAGCTGCACCGGTCAAATGAAGTTTCTCCTCCTGGATCATGTAGTTAATTTCTCTGGCATCTGCATAGATCAGCTCTTCATCGTCGGCTGGCTGTTGCTCATAATGGGCCAGAATTTTAGAGTTTTTGTTCATTCTGGCGATGATCTGGATGACCTCGCTACCTTGAGTATGAATTTCAATTTCGTCTGCGGCTATGTGCATGGTGCCCTGATTTACGGAGACACGACCACGATATATCGACGTCCCGGTACCTTTATCGATCTCGGCGCCATCAGCCTGAATGTTAATTTCCTGATCTCTGTCGCTATCCATCGCATTGGAAAACCCGGCTATCAGAGCGGTTATATAGATCAGACTGGTAAGGATTAATTTCATTGGCGACTAATGATAAGTGTGATCAGGCTAGATCTGGTCATGGGTAGGTAAGATTATCGTATTCACTCTTTGCTCCGGGTTTGAGTAGAAGATGAACTTACCAGACTTCAGGTGAGCTGACATGCCTGAGGCTGTGGTTTGACTCGAGTTCTCTTCAATAATAACAGTTTGATCAGTTTCTGCGTAATTCTGTTCAGGTAATACAGTGAGATTCTCAGAGCGAATATGGATATATTTGCCTTCATCGGTGGTTCTATCTACGAACACGGAGTTCCAGAGTTCCAGGGTGCTTCCCTGGGTACCTTGATCCGGCAATATGCGACCCATTTTTGATTTTATCTGCCAGGGAGGAGTTCCCACCTTATACAGAGTAATGTCTGGTTCCTTGAGTGTAGTGATATCAGATTCGGGATAGTGTGTGAACCTGGTTGCACGGATCTGGTGCTGCAATTTACCCTCGGGATTGAATTGTCTCAGACTGGCATTTGACATGTACAGATCGGGGTCGTTCTGGCCGATACTGGTTTTATCGGATTCTCGATCGAGTGAATTCAGGTACCAGTTGATACCAGTGGCTGCTATCAGCAAGAACGCCAATTGAATGATCAGTTTACTATTCAAGTTTTCCTCGTGGTACCAGCAGCGAACAACAATCCCTCCGATACATGGTTTATCTTATCATCAAGTCGATATGCTTGTTGCCTGAATGCCAGATTAGATCCGGCTCGGAAACGAAAGATTCCCGTGGCTTGATCACTGGTACTTGCATCGGTTTGGCTTCGCCAAGCCCAATGCTACCTCTCGGCGCTTGCTACGCTAAGTTCACTCTCGCTATTTGCTGCGCAAAGAGCTGTCGTGGTTCAAATTTGATTTCATCAAAAATTGAACTGCCTGCCGGTGCATCGGTTTGGCTTCGCCAAGCCCAATGCTACCTAACCGAGGGAGGAGTGATAAAGGGATGTGAGATACGCTATCCAGATTAGTAGCAGGAAGCCACCCTCAAGGCGCGTTATAGATGCCTTGTTACGTGCATCATACGCGAACAGCAACAACAGCAGGGTCATCATGAACATCAACAGATAGTCGCGCCAGAGAATCTGCGAATCCAGTTGGGTTGGGGCTAACAAACCAGGAATAGCCAGCACCAGGAGAATATTGAAAATATTAGATCCGACAATGTTGCCGATTGCCAGATCGGTTTGGCCCTTCAGCGCACAGCTTACCGATACCACCAATTCCGGCAGGCTGGTACCCACAGCGATAACAGTGAGACCTATAACCAGTTTGCTGACCCCCATGCGGATGGCAATTTCAGTCGCAGCCCACACCAGTAATTCGGCACTGCCCAGCAACATGAACAGGCTAACCAGGAAGAGTAGCATGCTCTTCTTTTTGGACATGTTCGGAATCTCATCCAGTTCCGCAATGTCCGCTGCCAGCTCCATATTGTATGTGCGCTGATGTTCCCCGACCAGTCGTAACAGGAACAAACCAAAACCGGCCAGCAGAAACAGTGCATCAACCAGACCCAGATAGAAGTTTGCCAACACGAATCCGGCTAACAGAGTTACAGCAATTAAAATGGGCAGATCACGGCGCAGCACCTCAACCCTGAACGGGAGAGGTACCAGGATAGCTGTAATTCCCAGGACCATACCAATATTGGTGATGTTAGAGCCGATGGCGTTACCCACGGCGAGTTGTGACGATCCTTCCAGAGCCGAGGCAACCGCGACAAAAATTTCTGGCGCGGAAGTGCCGAGAGCAACCAGTGTCAGGCCGATAAGCATGGCTGAGATATGGAAATTGCGGGCTGTAGCAGTGGCTGCATATACGAATTGATCTGCACTCCAGAACAGTACGAGAAAACCAACGAGTAGTGCAAAACAAAGTAACAGCATCTTGCTGAGGCGTATCCCTGGTTGCCGGGGGGTGGCTACGTTAATTGAGAAGTGTGCATTTTTGCAGGTGTAAGACAGCTTTGTCTAAACCCGTTGCATCCAAAACCCTAATTACGCCACACAAATGAGTGAAATACCATTATACAGGCTCTTGTTCTGCCAGGCATACCTTTTGGAATGCATCACGTTATTTCAGATTTGTGAGCATCATTGCATCTGTAAGAGCAGCTTCTGATTTAGGCTGCATTGCTTGGTGCAGGGCGCTCTCTAATGTCCCCCGGGGCAGAGTAAATGAGGGGTTGCTGGTACCGGCAAGGAGTAAATCTTTACCAACCAGTGCCATCTCAGCCCGATATCAAGCAAGATATCCCGATTAGAAGGTACCTGGTTGTTTACTTATCTGATTTCTTTCCTTTATTATTGCGCCCTTTTTTGACTACGCTGATTTAGAATGAGATATAGTTATGGAACTGGATGAGATACAAAAGCTCCTGGAAGAAGGTTTGCCTGGCAGTGAGATCAAAGTTGCAGGTGATTCCCACAGCATCAGCTTGCGGGTTGTTGGTGACCTTTTTGATGGATTGAGCAAGGTAAAGCGGCAGCAGAAAGTGTATGGAATATTGAAGGGTCTCATATCCAATGGCGAGCTTCATGCCGTGTCTATGCAAACTCTTACCCCGACAGAGTTGCTCGAAATGGGCAACCAATGATATTGAATAGCCAACATCTCTGCAGGGGGGATAATGGATAAACTGATAATTAGCGGTGGCGCAAGAATCGATGGTGAGTTGCGTGTTTCGGGTGCGAAAAATTCCGCGGTAACTATCCTGGCGGCTTCGATTCTTGCGAATGAACCAGTCAGAATATGCAATGTCCCGCATCTGCGCGATATAACGACTATGATCGAGTTGTTGGGGTGTCTGGGTATTGAGATGGTCATCGATGAGAAAATGAGCATCGAAGTACATGCCAATACCATCAAGCAATTTACTGCACCTTACGACCTTGTGAAAACCATGCGGGCTTCCTTCCTGGTGCTGGGACCAATGCTTGCTCATTACGGAAAGGCGGAAGTATCTTTACCAGGCGGTTGTGCGATTGGTCCAAGACCAGTAGATCAGCATTTAAGAGGGCTGGAAGCACTCGGT
>CAZNFE010000178.1:5356-6611 GCA_964571945.1 uncultured Pseudomonadales bacterium | reverse complement strand
GACGTGGTCCACGGCACGAAGGGCGCGGCGGTGATCGGTGAAGGAATCCACCAGAAAATCGTTGCCGCCAAGGCTCAAGGCATCAAAGCGGGTTTGCGGATCATCGTCTCCGGAAAGGAAAATGATCGGGACCGTAAAAAATTTCTCTTGGTCCCTGACCTGCGCCGTGAATTGAAGGCCATCCATGTCGGGCATATGAAGATCAACCACGATGAGATCAGGCTCAAACCCCGACAGTTTCTGCGCACCCGCCTCACCGCTGCGACTGCACAGAGATATACCTCATCTACACCAACCCCCAATAAGGGAATTGAAGCTGGGTGTGTTCTTCAAAGAGGGCGTAGAAACCCTGTCGAACAGATCATGGTTGGTACTCTTTTGTTCGGGTTGCGTTTATTCGCTCCTGGTTGGTACCGAGCAGGGTGTGGGAACTTACTACAACGAATATTTTTGGCAATGGAAACCCCAGGTAATCGCCCCTTTTGCCCTGTTTTCAGCCTTCTCAGTGATCGCTTTGGTGTCTCTGGCCCCGGTGATTGCCTGGGGGAGAAGTAAAAAGAAAATCGCAGTTGGCATCTTCCTTTTTACGATTCTGGTCGGGCCGCTGCCGATCGTGCTGAGGCTCATTGACCCTTACTTCGCCATGCAGACTTTTCCACAAAATGGTTCTACGATTTTGTGGTGGATACTGATGATTCATGGTGGATTGTTAGCCTCTCTCGGCGCGTTAGGCTTCGTTTTCATTGGTTCCATGGGCATGGAAATTGTGGAACAGGTGGAGAGGAAAACCGGAAGACGAGAAGAAGGACTACTGGGAACGGTGAATACGTTTGTACACAAGCTGGTGGGTGCAGGCGGCGTGCTGGTGTCCGGATTGATTATTACTTTCGCCGGTTTTGACCAGCCCGGGGTTACCCCCCAGGATCTCTACGGCGGACCTATCATTATCAAATTTGCTCACATTCATATCGTACTGGGGTTTTTATTACCGATCATTTCAACGACGCTCGTGCTGCTCTATGACATCGACCGAAATAAACACCAGGACAATATTGAAGATCTTGGTTACACAGAAGGCAAGGAACAAGTCGGATAGAGTCCGGCCGTGTCATGTTGACAGGTCGGGCGAACATCAAAGCAGGTATGGCATAAGAATCGTTACCTCAGACACCCCTTGAAAAAATCGTTGAAAATAACCGTATTCAGTAGAATCCTCTAGCGAGGTTCCAATCGAAGAAAGTATCTCGGTGGAAAT
>CAZNFE010000178.1:0-5256 GCA_964571945.1 uncultured Pseudomonadales bacterium | reverse complement strand
ATTCAGTAGAATCCTCTAGCGAGGTTCCAATCGAAGAAAGTATCTCGGTGGAAATCCTGTCAGCATCCTAAATATCATACCAAGTTTGTTATCAGCATTGACTCGTTCTTGTTCTTCCCCCGTAACTGGTATTGCAATATAGGAGTCTTTTACACCATTAAATGTGATTTCCACATTCGGATTCTGTAATGCCCGGTGATACCAGGCCCGAGGCCAGTGATTAGCAGCCACGTAGAGTTGACCATTACTTTCAAGCCGGGCTACAACCCGATCGCTCGAGGTGCCATTTTCATCCATTGTGGTAATGACCAGCGTACTCTGATTCGCCGGTTGGAAATATCCGAGCAGAGACTCAAATATAACCACGATTCCCGCGTAAACGAACAACAGGATGACGACGATTTTTACGAATCTCACTTCAGTCTCCGCTTTTTATTATCGAGTTCACTCTATTCTGCGTAAAGGAGTATGGCTTGATGTGTCGATCCCCGCAAGAGATCCATGGACAATAACAATCCTCCGGCATTGCCGGGGGTTTTCACTTCCATTAATCACCTATCGACCAAATTCAGTTGGCTTTTCGATCTCATAGAGTTTGTCAGCAATATTTTCCAGCTGGCTCTGGAGCACGGCCTGCGCATCATAGAGCCCCTTATTGTAATACAACGGCGCGATTTCCTCGGAAATGAAATCCAGCAGAAACTGGGCATCAAACAAGCCGATTTTTTGATCTAGTTCTTCCCGGAAATACATTTGAATTTTCTTTGAGATAATTTCTTTCTCTTTCTGGGTAAATTCAATTTTGGACATGAGAATCAATACCCCGGGAGCAATTCGCAGTTAACTCGCCAGTCGTGTAGCTACCCGTTATCTGTCGTTGTCGCCAATCGCTGACGCTGTTCACCCTAACTTCTGTTCGCTCTCTTCTCCTTTTTCTCTCGGCGTTTTTCTTTCAAAGTTTTCCCAGCTTTTTTTTTCACTGCCTTTTTCGCATCTTTGCCCTTGGACATAACATTCTCCTTGAATTTTCCAGTACAAAAGGTGCATACAACCACTATCGTGTGACTGATTCATCACCCTGTGCGGTTCAAACGATCAAACCCAGAACCTGAAAGTATGCATCAATAGTCTACTCCAGCTTGTTACCAGAAACATAGCCTCGGCCGGAACATAATCATCCTCTGCGCCATTGCTCATGACAATCATACAACTACGTATTCGAGATGAATATCCTCGGGTTCCATTGCATACAATACAGAATCCGGATGAGCGCTAACCAGACATCCCAATCGAATGTAGAAATTGATGGTGTGCTCAGATGGTGTTGCTGAAATATACATCCCCCCTGCTCCACGTCGCACAGCCTCAACTCGAGCCAGTTCAAACAACTGCTGGCCCCATCCCTGGTGCCGGTATTCCGTACTGACGTGCAGAAATTTCAGCTGAAGCAGATCCCCGTTATTACCGATGAATTCATTTGCCAGTACGGCCACGCCAAACAGAATATCATCATCGAACAGGCCATAAAACCAACCCCCATGGTCATAGCAAGCAATCAAGATAGGTGTGTACTTCTCAGCCTCACCAGGAGGCCACCCTTTCATATCGTAGTGTTCCGAACGCAACTTCAGATCGCCGTGATCCAGGTAGTATATGGAATCGATTACTTCACTGCGATCAATACTCCAGACTAACTCTATTTCATCTCGAGCGAGTGGTCTCTGGTTTATCATTGCAAAAAACCTGACGCTTAGATCCGCGAGCATGCACTAGGAGCCAATTGCTCATCTGCAAACATGTACGGAACATCTCTCTTTTCAACATGTTATTAACTAAATGCAGGGATTGCACTTATTTTTCAGGACACCAGGCGCAGGCAGAGTGGAAACATGATGGAGTTTTTTCTTATTTATGGGGAGGGATTTGACCGATAACAACCAACAACCTAATGGTGGGCCCTGAAGGACTCGAACCTTCGACCAAACGATTATGAGTCGTTTGCTCTAACCAACTGAGCTAAGGGCCCCTGGGATATGAATTGAATCAATTTTAGTCGCCACGAATGTTACTGCCACATCAGCAAACTAATCCACATCAGGGAATTCAATGTTTATCAGGAATCTTCTTCCAGGAAGCTGCGCAGATTGTCGGATCTGGTTGGATGACGAAGCTTGCGCAGAGCTTTCGCTTCAATCTGCCTGATTCGCTCGCGCGTTACATCAAACTGCTTGCCGACTTCCTCCAGGGTATGATCTGTATTCATCTCAATCCCGAAGCGCATCCGCAATACTTTTGCTTCCCGCTGCGTCAAACCGGACAATACTACTCGCGTGGTCTCTTTCAGACCTTCATCGGTTGCCGAGTCAACCGGCGAACCAACCGGTACCACATCACTGAGATTCGAATTGGAATCAAGAAAGTCACCTAAATGAGAATCCTCATCATCGCCGATGGGAGTTTCCATTGAGATTGGCTCCTTGGCGATTTTCAGAACCTTTCGAATCTTGTCTTCGGGCATTTCCATGCGCACACCCAATTCCTCCGGTGTCGGTTCTCGCCCCATCTCCTGCAACATTTGCCTTGCAACCCTGCTCAGCTTGTTGATGGTTTCAATCATGTGAACCGGAATTCGGATGGTTCTTGCCTGATCTGCAATCGATCGGGTAATTGCCTGACGAATCCACCAGGTAGCATAGGTTGAAAACTTATAACCCCGGCGATATTCGAATTTATCCACCGCCTTCATCAGGCCAATATTTCCTTCCTGAATGAGGTCCAGGAACTGCAGGCCACGATTGGTATATTTTTTCGCGATCGAAATCACCAGCCGCAGATTGGCTTCGACCATGTCCTTCTTGGCTCTTCGAGCTTTCGCTTCGCCAACAGACATGCTTCGATTGATGTCTTTGAGTTCTGCAATGGTCAAACCACAACTATCGCATGCCTGCTGAATGCGTCTCTGGCCACGAATAATATCTTCTTCCTGGCCCTTTAGCCCGGTATACCCGGCCTTGATTTGCTTATCGACCCACCCCAGATCCGCTTCACTGCCGATGAAGCTTTCGATAAAGTCCCTGCGTGGCATCTTCCCACGCCTTACGCATGCATTGATGATACGGCGTTCATGCCGTCTTACTGTCGCATGAATGGATCGTGCCATGTTGACGATCACGTCATATTTCTTGGGCACCAGCTTAAAAACACAAAATGCCTCACCGAGCGCTTGTAATGCCTTTTTCGCCTGCTTGCTGCCTCTGCCATGCTTCTTAATGGCTCGCTCAGCCTTCTTCGCTTGTTTTTTCAGTACCCCGAATCTTTCCGCAGCCAGTTCAGCATCCGGTCCCTTGGGTTCTTCATCCGCATCTTCGTCGTCTTCTTTCTTGCCGGGAACAACCTGAGCCGCAGGCGGCACATGCTCTGCAGGATCCAGGAAACCGATTATGATATCAGTTAACTGGCCATCTTCTGCCTGGGATGCCTGATAGGCGTCAAGTATATAATCCACTACGTGCGGGAATGCTGACAGAGCAGAAAGCACATCTCTAATGCCTTCTTCAATACGTTTGGCAATTACAATCTCACCCTCGCGGGTTAGCAATTCAACACTGCCCATTTCACGCATGTACATGCGCACCGGATCCGTTGTACGACCAGCTTCGTTTTCGACAGCAACGAGCACCGCTGCCGCTTCTTCCGCCGCCAGTTCATCCGTTGAATCACCTTCCACCAAAAGGTCATCCGATTCAGGCGCTACTTCATGGACTGCAATGCCCATGTCATTGATGGTGCTGATGATATCTTCGATTTGATCAGGATCTGAAATTTCTTCGGGCAGATGATCGTTTACTTCCGCATAGGTTAAGTAGCCCTGCTCTCTTCCACGACTAATAAGATCCTTAAGTCGAGATTGTTGCTTCGCCATACCACTAGTCATAGTCATGCTAGCCATATCAAATAAAACCCTGTAAATTTCAATAGGTGCGAGAGATCTACCATGTCCATATTTCGCAGGCAGAGCCGATCATTATATCGGTTAATCTTTGACCAATCCAGTTTCAAATTACTTCCGGGCGGGATTCTGGAACCGGGACAGGAGTATGCAGGTATAACTTTGGTCGTAAATCCAGGGCGCTGCATCGATCAACCCACTGTTTATGGGGTCAACTTTGTCTATTTCAAGAGAATCCGATCAATACTATGATTGCGTATTGCTGTCAGATCCTGAACGCACCATGCGGCGAATAGCTGCTTTATCCTCAGCGGAGAGCTCGGACAGGGGTTTCTCTTTTATTTTTTGTCTAAGTGGTTGAAATAACTGCTTATTTGAATTCTCTGACAGCCTTTGAATTGCACCCTGATACTCGCTGACCAATTGATCCGCTGTTAGTAGAGTCTCCAGTTTGGATAATCGTTTCAGCCGCCCAAATTCAGTATTTGTATGTAATCTGTCCAGTAATTGTGCAGATGTAATCCCGGTCGACTCCCGGAGCAGGCAAATCATGTCTTTCAGTAACCGGCTATCCGGATCCTGTACATCATCCAGGAATGCATAATCAGCATCGGTCAGTTGATCTGCAAGTTCAGGTTCCTTCAACAGCAGCGACATCGCAAGTTCTTCAATTGACAACTGTGCATGTTGACGAGCATGTGAAGCAACGTTTTTCCTCTCATTCCGGAATGTGGGTACAGAACGATGTTCATCATGGGTTGCAGCTCGTAGCAATCGATCTGCTTCCAGTCCAGTGAGCTGTGCCAACTGCTTTACCATAAGTTGTTTCAACACACCTTCCGGGATCTTACTGATCAGCGGCATGGCCAGTTTGCTGAGTTTTGCTTTTCCTTCCAGGGATGCCATTTCTACCTGGGCACAAAATGTTTCAAAGAAAAATTCCGGGAGATGCTGGCTTTTGGCCAGTCGTTCCATAAAGAGTTGTTGGCCTTCTTTCCTCACCATGCTGTCCGGATCCTCACCTTCCGGCAGAAAAAGAAATTTCGCTGATCGACCATCACTCATTTCTGGTAATGTTTCGCTCAATGCTTTCCAGGCTGCATTGCGGCCGGCTTTATCTCCGTCAAAACAAAAGATCACCTCAGGTACATGACGAAATATGCGCCTAACATGCTCTTTACTGGTAGCCGTTCCCAGGGTTGCAACCGCAAACGTGATGCCATGCTGTGCCAGCATAACGACATCCATATATCCTTCGGTTACCAGTATTCTGGTCAGGTCCTGTGTCGCACGCCTTGCTTCGAAGA
>CAZNFE010000177.1:0-6612 GCA_964571945.1 uncultured Pseudomonadales bacterium | reverse complement strand
TTGGCAAGGGTAGCGGCCATTGCCTGCGAGCCGCGCCTTGCCGTGACGCCCCATCGCTCACCCCATATTCGTGTTCAACTGCGGTTTCTAGGTTCAACTTGTTCATGACAGGATAGGCTGGTTGCTACGTTTGGCATCGATTACAAAATGCTGTACTGCGCTGACCCAGCCTGATTTCCTTCAGCGGGTGCGAACAGTTGACACAGGATTTTTTGCCCCGCCCGTACACATGCAGTGACTGACGGAAGTAACCCGGGTTACCATCTGCATTACTGAAGTCTCGCAGCGTTGTACCGCCCTGCTCAATCGCTTCACTCAAGACCTCCTTGATACAATTCGCCAGCCTCACATAACGCCTCATGGAAATTCGTCCCGCTGCTCGGTCTGGTCTGATGCCTGCTCGAAACAAGGCTTCATTAGCGTATATATTTCCGACCCCGGCTACTATCCGGCCATCCATAATCAGCTGTTTCACGGCGACCCGGCGTTTTCTTGTGACCCTGTATAGATACGCACCATCAAAACTCGTCGAGAGCGGCTCTGGCCCCAGGCTGTCCAGCAGAGGATGCAACTCCGCGCCCGGGGCCAACCAGTGCATCGAGCCAAACCTGCGTGAGTCTCTGAACCTCAGTGTCAGGCCATTGGTAAGTTGTATATCTACATGATCATGCTTGCCAGGTGAGTCACCAGTTTTCACAATTCTTAAGCTTCCTGACATACCCAGGTGAATCATCAGACTGCCCGCACTCGTCTGCAGCAACAGATATTTAGCTCTTCTTTTCGCCGCATCGATTGTCTGACCTGTTAAGATCTGCGCTAACTCTGCCGGTACTGGCCAGCGCAATCGGGGTTGCCGGACATAAACAGCCTTGACCTGCTCGCCAATAACGTGTGGTGATATTCCTCTAAGGGTGGTTTCCACTTCGGGTAATTCTGGCATGATGGTACCTGCTACCTCACACTTTGCTATTGGCTGTCCGGATGACAGCACTTGCATGCATACTATCTGTGATAAAAACGTTCTATGGTAAAAAAACTCATTCTGGGTATTGATACAGGCGGTACTTTTACGGACTTCGTTCTATTTTCCCGCGAAGCAGTAACTATACACAAAGTTCTTTCTACACCGGATGATCCTGCCAAAGCTATACTCCTGGGTATCGCTGATCTGGGATTAACACGGCAAATGAACGAAGGTAACCTGTTCGTGATTCACGGCAGTACCGTAGCAACCAACGCTGCTCTTGAAGAAAAAGGGGTAAAGACAGCCTACATCACAAATCACGGTATGGGCGATCTGCTGACTATTGCCAGACAAACCAGATCAGCTCTCTACGATCTAACCCCAACCCCCCGGAGAGCACCCGTCCCAGGCTCACATATCATCGAAACTGGCGGTCGCCTGGATGCCGCGGGTAACGTAATTGAACCCCTCACCAATCAGGATCTGGATGAAATCAGGCGGTTATTGTATCGAATAAAACCAGAAGCTGTCGCAATTAACCTGTTGTTTTCATTTCTTGATGACAGCTTTGAGAAACAGATCGAAGAAGCACTCAGCACTGAGTACTTTGTTAGCAGGTCATCCTATATCCTACCAGAATATAAAGAGTACGAGCGTGGCATTGCTACCTGGCTGAATGCCTGGTTAGGTCCCGTCATGAAGCACTATCTCAGTTCACTACTGGCTGCACTGGATCCTTCTTCTCTGGCAATCATGCAATCCTCAGGTCAAACCATGGCCGCGGAACAGGCAGCTCGGAAAGCGGTCAACCTGCTCCTTTCGGGTCCTGCCGCCGGGCTGGCAGGTGCCAGGTACATGGGAATGATCAATCATTTCGACCGCTTGATCAGTTTTGACATGGGTGGTACCTCAACTGATGTCGCTTTGATCGACCATGAGATCAGATTAACCAGTGAGGGTTTTATCGGCCCCTGGCCCGTTGCCATTCCAATGGCGGATATGCATACGATTGGATCAGGCGGAGGTTCCATCGCTTATCTGGATGCTGGCCACCTGCTACAAGTGGGACCACATTCAGCAGGCGCCTCTCCCGGACCCGCCTGCTATGGTCTGGGCGGCCAGTCACCTACAGTTACCGATGCACATGTCGTGTTGGGGCGCCTCAGGCCGGACGCATTTCTCGGTGGGCGCATGCAGCTGGATTTTTCCGCGGCCCAGGCCGCAGTCGGGAAACTGGCAGATGAAATGCACCTGGGTCTTGAAGAGACTGCGGCAGGTATTGTACAGCTGGCTAATGAGAAAATGACCCAGGCTTTGCGAGTCATTTCAGTACAGCGCGGCTTTGATCCAAAACAGTTTCAATTGGTTTGTTTTGGTGGTGCCGGTGGTCTGCACTTCTGCTCACTCGCTGAAGCACTGCAAATTCACCAGGCAATCATCCCGGTATATGGCGGTGTACTTTCAGCCTTCGGTATGCTTGTGGCACCACCAGGTCGGCAACTCACCCGAACTCATCAATGTTCACTGGAGGAGGCATCGGCAACCCATTTGGATAATCTGTTTATCGAACTGGTGAACCAGGGCTTGGCCGAATTAGAATACGAAGGCATCGCTTCGTCCAGTGTTGAGCAAGCGCTGAGTGTTGATCTTAGATATGAGGGGCAATCTTACACGCTGAATCTGGCCTGGATGGATCCTGCGACTGCAATCTCCGAATTTCATCATGCTCACCTTTTACGATACGGCCATCAACTGAATCGGTCTGTTGAACTGGTGAATTTGCGCGTGAGCTTACATTCGATAGCTCCTGATATCCAACTTCCCGAGCTGAAGCACCGCGGTGCAGCGGTCCCGTTAAGCACTCATAAACTGTATGGCTTTCAAAGCCCCGTCAACATCTATGCACGCTCTGAACTCGGTCGCGATGCACTGATTAAGGGCCCCGCATTGATTATCGAAACAGTTGCTACAACGCTAATTCACCCGGGCTGGGTAGCTGAGGTCGATGCAGTGGGCAACCTGATGCTACAACACATCGGTTGACAACACAGGTAATGATGGCTTGTAGAAAAATGGCTCGAAAAACGCCAGGTTCAGGTTAAGGTAATACCAATCTATTTGATTTTGGCTTCCTTATAAATAACATGCTTGCGCACCACGGGATCAAATTTCATGACTTGCATCTTGTCTGGCATATTGCGCTTGTTTTTCGTGGTGGTATAGAAATGACCCGTACCGGCTGATGATACGAGTTTAATTTTGTCTCTCATAATGCAGTCCCCCGATCAATTAGGTGGCAATTTGCTAGCACTTTTCTCCACCGCTTCTCATATCAGCTAATACCTGATCAATGCCAAGCTTATCCACGATGCGCATGCCTTTCGCCGAAACTTTCAACTTTATGTATCTGTTCTCACTCTCCACCCAAAACCGGTGCTCGTGGAGATTGGGGAGAAAGCGTCTACGCGTTCTATTTTTTGCATGTGACACGTTATTACCAGCAACGGGTCTCTTACCTGTAATCTGACAAACTTTTGACATTGTCCTGCCTTCTAAATCATTTGTTAAGCCTGAGTCACTAACCACCACAGCCCTTCCTCAGGAGCCGTGCTTTATACCAGAACACCCCGGTTAAGGCAACAATTGATTGTCCTGCAGGGCAGTTGGCCAGGATCGTAATTCAAAGTAGTCCGGCCTCTGCAAATGACAGGACTTCACCATCACCAACGATCATGTGATCCAATACTCTAACATCCACCAGCAGCAGTGCTGATTTCAATTTGTCCGTGATCCGAATGTCTGCCTGACTCGGCTCCGATAAGCCCGAGGGATGGTTATGGGCCAGGATCACTGCTGCAGCATTTAGTTTCAATGCCTTTTTTACAACTTCTCTTGGATACACACTGGCTCCATCAATGGTGCCCTGAAACAATTCCTCAAACTTTATTACCCGGTGCTGGTTATCAAGGAATAAACAGGCGAACACTTCCTGCTGATAACTACGCAGTTTGCTTTTTAGAAAGCGGCGCGTCCTGGTCGGATTTAACAGCGTCTCTCCCCGATCAAGATCATGCAACAAGAAGCGCTCAGTCAGGGCTATGCAGGCCTGCAATTGCGCATATTTCGCAGTTCCCATGCCGGGTGCAGAGCAGACCTCTTTCTGGGTGGCTTCGAGCAGTCCTCGGATGCCTCCAAAATGCTCGAGTAGTTCTCTCGCCAGATCGAGCGCAGTTTTGCCCCGGATACCTGTGCGCAGGAATATCGCCAGCAATTCCGCATCCGACAGGGCACTTGATCCCATCGCCAGCAGCTTCTCTCTCGGTCGCTCCTGCTTCGGCCATTCACTGATCGCCATCATCTGCACTCCCGCCCAATCATCCGGTATCGCTATTAACAGCTTTCCCACTTCGAAACTTTGCTCGAAAATGCTATCTTTAGCGCCGGACACAGAATCGCATGCACAGATTACATGGAAATCGAGCATAATCATGCCGGGATACAACCTCACGATCACATCCCGATCCGAATGATCTCTCATATTCGGTGGTAACTCTGTAAGAGATACCTCGAATCTGAGTAAGTCATTTGCCCGGCGTGATAAGGAAACTTCAGCACAAGATGACTGGCAATGAACGCTTTAACCAATAAACGCATTCTGTTGGGCATAACCGGCGGTATAGCCGCTTACAAGGGTGCCGAAATTGTGCGCCGCTTCCAGGATGTCGGTGCTGAAGTTCGAGTCGTTATGACCAAAGCGGCATGTGAGTTCATCACCCCGCTCACAATGCAGGCACTGTCAGGTAATCCGGTGCACATCGATCTGTTGGATACTGATGCTGAAGCAGCCATGGGGCATATTGAGCTGGCTCGATGGGCAGATCTGGTGCTGGTAGCACCGGCCACAGCGGATTTTATGGCGCGGATAGCCTCTGGGCGAGGCGATGACCTGCTGACAACTCTGTGCCTGGCTACCGTGGCGCCTATCGCACTGGCACCAGCAATGAACCAGGCAATGTGGCTGAACCAGGTAACAACCGAGAACAAGTGTACCCTGGAGGATCGTGGTGTGCAGTTCTTTGGACCTGAAGAAGGACTGCAGGCTTGCGGGGATATCGGACCAGGTCGACTGCTCGAGCCGGAACAGTTAATTAAATCCTGCAACAATCTGTTCAATACCGGTGTTTTGTCCGGTTACAACCTTGTCATAACCGCAGGACCCACTCAGGAAGCCATTGATCCAGTCCGTTACATCAGCAATCACAGTTCCGGAAAACAGGGCTTTGCCCTTGCTGAAGCTGCGGTCGAAGCGGGTGCAAAAGTAACTCTTGTCTCCGGTCCAAGTTACTTACCGACACCAGATCGAGTTGAGCGAGTGGATGTGATCACTGCACAGGAAATGCTGGACGCAGTGATGGCAAGGATAACCACCTGTGACATTTTCATCGGTGTTGCTGCGGTGGCTGACTATCGACCGATTGAAGCGCAACATCACAAGATTAAGAAGGATGCTAATGGGGATGAATTGACCATTCAACTGGTCAAAAATCCTGATATTCTTGCCACGGTAGCTGCTTTAAGTGACGGCCCATTCACCGTTGGATTTGCGGCTGAAACTCAGGACGTAATCAACCATGCGCGCACAAAACTGGAACGCAAGAATCTCGACCTGATGGTCGCGAACGATGTATCCGATGTATCGATTGGATTTGGCAGTGACGAAAACCGTACCACGGTAATTTCGAGCACCGGCACCGAGTCACTGGAGCAAATGTCAAAGCATCAGTTATCCCGAACCCTGGTGAGGTTAATTGCAGATCAGCTAGAGAACCAAACATCATGATCTTCGTGCTAATCGCAGATCCCGTTCTGACAAGTCATGCTGGATTAACCGGATTCCGAATCGCATATGATGCATATCGGGTTTAGCCAGGCAATCAATTCGGGCAGGCCAGTCCGAGTACGCAAGGATCATGCATGAAGCAGCTGCAATTAAAGATTCTGGATCCCCGCATCGGGAGCGAGATACCGCTACCCGGTTACTCGACCACTGGATCTGCCGGGATGGACTTACGAGCCTGCCTCGATGATGTACTCAAACTGAAACCGGGTGAGACCCAGCTGATCCCGACCGGATTTGCCATCCATATTGGTGATCCCTCATTCGCAGCGGTTATTCTGCCCAGATCAGGATTGGGTCACAAACACGGAATCGTTCTGGGTAATCTAGTCGGGCTGATTGATTCCGACTATCAGGGAGAAATTCTTGTATCCTGTTGGAACCGTGGCAACATAACATACACAGTCAAACCAGGGGAGAGAATAGCGCAGCTGGTGCTTATGCCAGTCGCGCAGTTTCAACTTCAGGTTGTTGACGAGTTTGTTGAATCAGATCGCGGCAGCGGTGGTTTTGGCTCCTCAGGGAGTCTCTAGGAGGCTGACCGAGAACTGCAACCGTAACGAGGGCAAGACTGATTGCGTCAGATTTTTCAATCAATTGAGGCGAATATTGAGCATATTTAACGAAAATGAATGGAAAATATGGCCCATCAGGCTTGTCCGCAGCAGGTTAGTCTGTTCTCAGTCAGCCTCCTAGCACCAATCCGGAGGCACTATCCTTATCTGAAGACTATACATAACACCTGATTCAC
>CAZNFE010000176.1:0-6620 GCA_964571945.1 uncultured Pseudomonadales bacterium | reverse complement strand
ACCAGCAGGTTCTGTTTTTCGTGCTTGTTAGCTTTGCTCTTGAATAACCGGCCAAGCAGAGGAATAGCCCCCAACACTGGTACTCTGGATTCAGTGAATGTGGTTTTATCTCGAATCAATCCGCCGAGAACTATGATCTCACCATCGTCAACCAGGACAGTTGTGTCTATCGTTCGTTTGTTGGTAATCAGATCTGACGTGCTGTCGTTGCCCACCGCACCAAGTGTTGTTTGATCTACTTCGGAAACCTCCTGGTGAATATCCAGGCGGACCAGATTTCCATCATGAATTTGTGGAGTTACTTCCAGGGTAAGGCCTACATCCTGACGTTCGATGGTGGTAAATGGATTTACCGTTCCGCCACTGCCTGTGGTTGTGGACCCTGTTCTGAACGGCACACTCTGACCAACTACTATTTTCGCCTCCTGGTTATCCAGGGTTGTGATGCTGGGCGTAGACAGGAGGTTAATGTCGCTGTTTTGCAGCAGGGCGCGAAGAATGAAGCCGAAACTGACACCACCAGAGTCCACCTTTCCGGCAGCGAGCAGGGGTGATGAGCCCAGTTCGAGATTGCCAGGGATGGTGGGAATTGAATCCAGGGGCACACCAGCCTGGGAGAGCAGGATATTGGCCAAAATGCCAGAAGGTGCGGTCATGCCAAGAGGTAATGTTCCACCCGATGTGTCTGCTGCTATCAATTCCGAGCCCAGATCTTTGGCAAAATCAGTTGATACTTCGACGATCGCAGCCTCAATCAACACTTGTGTGCGTCTGGTGTCGAGTATTTCAATCACTTTTTTCAGTTCGAACATCTTTGCCGGATCAGCTTTGATAATCAGTGCATTCAAACCTTCGTCAGCCTGAATGCTGGTACTCGGTTGTTGATCTGTTTTAGCTGCCTTTGCATCTGTATCCGCAATCAGATTTTTCAGCACCTCGGCAAGATCGACCGCATCAGCATTTGCTAACCGAATAACCTGAATCGAGCTGGTATCATCTGCAGGTGTATCCAGTCTTTCTACCAGATCTTTCATTTTCTCAAGAGTCTTGGCAGCACCTTTCAATACGAGGCTGTTGTTGCGTGCATTGGCGACGATCTTGATACTGTTGGGACCTTTTGATCCTTTGCCGATTTCTGCCGGGGCAAGCTTCTCCAGTAATGCAACCATATCTTCAACCCAGGCTTCTTTTAGTTTCACGATCATCAGTTTCGTGTCATCGGCCACGTCAATACTTTCGATGAGTTTGGCAAGCCTGTGAATATTGTTTGCATGATCGCTGATAATCAATGCATTCGGAGTAGAAAGGCCAGCGATATGGCCGTATTGTGGAATCATGGGGCGCAGTATTTTGACGAGTTCTATTGCAGTTGTATTGGTCACGGGAATAACGCGCGTAATCAACTGCTCACCTTCAGCTGTTGACACAAAATCCAACTTGCTGCCGCTCTGTTTTGCCAGCACCTGTTGCACTATTTTGACGACATTGCCACTGGGTACAGCCGCATAACCATGCACCCTGAGAACACTCAGGAACAATTCGTAGACAGCATCCTTTTCCAGGTTCTCGTTGGAAATAACGGTCACCTTGCCCTTAACTCGCGGATCTATGATGAAACTCTTACCCGTAATGGTCGCGATCTGGGTGATAAATTCCCTGATATCGGCATTCTTGAGATTGATCCTCCAGGTATTTTCTTCGCTGAACACCGACTGGGAAACGCACAGGAACAGGCAGGCGAACAACCAGCTTTTCCACTGGTTTTGAATTGGCTGAAAGAAATTCGTCGATGAAAGATCAATGTGTGTTTTCACAATACGCATAAACTCCGATGAAAACTGCTGCGATTAATTATACCTGCCTGTCTGGCAAGGCATAGTACCTGAATATTGACTGCACGACTGAGTTACTGGATCGGTACAGTGACAAAAAAACGTTTGTCAGCGCGCTGTACTTCCACCCTTACTCGCCCCTGTGCCACGGCTGATGCGACGAGCGATGTATCTTGCATGGCATTTCCAACCGCTTGACCATTCACTGAAAGAATTACATCGCCTCTGCGCAATCCGGATTTTTTCAAGATAGCATCTGGCACTTCTCCCGCCAGCGTATAACCCTGTGCTTCTCCTGGCGCGACCGATTCGATTCCCAATTCACTCAATACGGAAGCGGGATTTGCTGTAAGTTGTTCTCTGTTCGCGCTGACGAAATCGCCAATTGATGCATTGTTAAAATTTGATGAATCACGGCTGGATTGACCATTATTGCGCGAACCTGATCTGCGAGCATCTCCCGGTGTTGTTCTCCCGGTGGGTCGATCACGATAACGAGGTGCCCTGGTCGCTCGTTTATTGAATCGCGATGAATTGGTAGCCGCTGGTGACCGAAAAGCTTCATCAGAGAAACTGAGTGTTTCGAAACGAGTGCCTCGCTGCATGAGAATATGATCATCAAAAACCGCTGCAAGGGTGGCATTACCGGGCAGCTTGTCGCCGATGTGAAATAATTCGCCGTCTTTGTTGGTTGCAGCCACGATAGCACTGGAATGGGCTTCGTCATCGGCCGTAAATACACCTTGAAGCTCGAGACTCAACTTGGTTTCCGGCGCATCCCGGGCGGCACTTATCTCGGTCTTGCCGACCACGCCAAACAGATTGAGACTCGCTATATCAGAGATCCGCACTGCATTCTTGTTCGAACCTGCAACATCTTTTCCTGCGGTGGGTGAGGTATAGTCACCAGTCCGCTCATTATACTGGTCGAGGATGAAAATGGCGGTATTTGCCAGCGATAAGGTGATTAATACCACAAGTACTACGGTGGCCGCAGTTGCCAGTTTCTGACTGTATCTGGAAAAGAGATCCAGTATCAGTTCCATTGGTACTCCAAGGATAGTTTCAACAGCGTACTTTACCAATTATCAGCTGATTCAACTACTACTGACGGGCCAAATTGACTGAATCACCATAACTTTTGTTCCAGTGTGAGCGCGATATCATCAGGAGCAGTGGTGTCGAACCAGGTTTTCCCGGAGAGATCGAAGAACCGACGGCGTATGTTGAGCTTACCCCAGCCCGATGACTTCAGGCTCGCTTCGATTACGGATTGTGATTCAGTCGTGAATACTTCAACCACCATGTCTGATTCGGCGAGTGATAGAAAAGCGGTCAGGGGCGGCAGATGATAGTCGGCCCTGGCATCCATAGTGCGGTATTGAACCGCGCCACCTCCCCATGACAACTGCCCCGATAAGTGACTCAACCAGCGTTTCTGTAGTTCAATTTGCAGATTTTCGACCGATAACACGCCTTCCGGATAAAGCCCATAGGTAGAAGAGAATGGGGTGATGGCGTCGGCTTCGATTTTACCGTTGAATTGAGTGATTTGCAGATACGTACCATTACTCGAAAGCAACCCGCTGAAGGCGTGAAATGGACCATCGATAGTCAGATAAGCACCGAGTTGACCTTCCAGCAGGGTGGCGGGTTGAATTTCCCAGTGGACCTTTCCTACCGGAAGCTTGTTCAGAGAAATATCCACGGAGCCGCGCCAGAAAACGCCTTCAATTCGGCGCAAACCAATTTCGAATGCGGACTGTCCCAGCATGATGTGATCAGGTGAAGGTGATCGCAACAGGGTGGAACTGATATGTGGCCAGAGGAAACGCATTGGGAACAAAAATGGAAGACCGATGATTATGGTCAATATGGCGACCGGGAGATAGGTTTTCAGTAGTCTCTTCATTTCGTGTAATTACGAGGCACCGTGCGCCAGTTTGATGTGATGAATGCGAAGCTGTCCGGATTTGTCAGGACTTCCAGGTAAATATTGATTCTGTGGAGTTTTCGATTCTTATCCATTCGTCAGTATCCTGATTTTCATGCCAGGGTCCGATAGAACAACGAATTTCACGAGGAAAGTACCTTGCAGCTGCTCGTGCACATGCCAGGTCTGAAGACCAGGGTGCCGGTGAGGACTTGAACCACAAGCTGGTAAAATTGGCAATTGCTCTTTCGACGATCATGAATTGAACCTCAGCCGAGCCCTGCGGAGCTTCATACCTTGCTGTGTAGCGTGACGTTTGGCGATTACCCGCTGAGCCTGTCGCCGTGATTTCTGTCAGAAAAGCTGACAGCCAGTCTATGATCTCGTCGCTGTTTGTGCCATACAGGTAGATTTCAATATCAGGATAAACAATGTTCATCTCCTGGGTCATTGGTACCTCTTTGCGTGCCTGCTTCTCAGCTAACCACTTGATTCAAAATCTCGCAGTAAATAGCTGAGAGCTTATTCAGTTCGTCTACTTTAACTCGCTCATTTGCTTGATGAATGGTGCTGTTACAGGGACCAAGTTCAAGTACCTCTGTACCGGTAGGCGCGATAAAACGCGCGTCTGACGTGCCCCCGCTGGTGGATAGTTCCGCGTGCAGATCAGTGATTTTTTTTATTGCGCTCAATGTTGCCGGGATCAAGGTATCGCTAACTGTAAGAAAAGGCTCTCCAGACAGGTTCCAATCCAGGTCGAAGTCCATGTCATGACTTTGGATCATGCGTGTTACTCTCTGCTTGAGTATCTCCGCACTTGTTTCCGTAGAAAATCGAAAATTAAATACTACTTCGACTTCACCCGGAATCACATTAGTAGCACCTGTGCCTGCATGGATGTTTGATATTTGAAATCCCGTAGGTGGAAACTGTGCGTTGCCCCGATCCCAGCGCTCAGTGGCCAGGTCAGAAAGTAAATCAAGAATTTTGTGAATCGGATTGTCAGCTTTTTCTGCGTAAGCCACATGCCCTTGTGTGCCTCTGACGAGCAATTTGCCACCGAGGGACCCTCTGCGGCCAACGCGAATCACATCCCCTATGTGCCGGTTACTCGAAGGCTCGCCGACGATGCACATATCGATGGTAATCCCCCTGGAAGTAAGCGTTTCTATCACACGTTTAGTCCCGTTGATGGCATCGGCCTCTTCATCACTCGTAATGAGCAGGCCTAATGTACCCCTGTGGCCTGGCGTCTCCTGCAGGAATCTTTCCAGTGCAGTGATCATGGCAGCAAGGCTGCCTTTCATATCGGCTGATCCACGGCCATATAAAAACCCGTTCCGTAGCACGGGTTGAAAAGGATCAGATTGCCATCGCTCCAGCGAGCCGGTGGGGACGACATCCGTGTGACCTGCAAAGACAAAGAGCGGTGACCCTTCACCATGGGTTGCCCACAGATTGGATACGTTGGCAAAAGGCATTTCTTCGACACTGAATCCCATGCCGGATAAGCGTTCTTTCAGTATGGTCTGGCACCCTGCATCATGCGGAGATATGGACTGACAACAGACAAGTTCCCGAGTAAGTTCCAGGGTAGCTGTTAGATGGTTCGATGATTCGATGTTGATCAGCGCAACCTCCAGCCGTCAGTTGTGCGCATGAAGCGCTTCATTCAGGCTGACTTGCTTGGTATTGATGCGGCATTCCACCTGCCCGGATTGTGAATTGCGAAGAAACAGCATATCCGAGCGACCTGACAATTGCCGGGCTTTAACTATTTCCACTGGATTTCGATTTTCATCGAGAACCTGAATCAGCGACCCCGGCGTGATGTATAAACCTGCTTCGACTACACATCGATCACCCAGCGCAATACCACTTCCCGCATTGGCGCTGATCAGACAGTCTTTACCTATGGAAAGAATCTCGGTCCCACCACCGGACAAGGTACCTGCAATGCTGGCGCTGCCCCCCAGGTCACTACCATCGCCGACGGTAACACCCTGGGAAATTCGGCCTTCGATCATGCCGGTTCCCAGTGTTCCCGCATTAAAATTAACAAATCCCTCGTGCATGATTGTGGTGCCTTCTCCAATATATGCACCTAATCTGACCCGGGCAGTGTGAGCAATACGAACACCCTCCGGCACAACGTAATTGGTCATTTTTGGAAATTTGTCGACACAGGAGACATCGAGAACTTCGCCCGCTGCTCTGGCCTGTAACTGGTGTTCGAAAAGCTCAGCGGGATCCACTGCGCCTTTATTTGTCCAGGCGACATTCGGCAACAGGCTAAAGATACCATCCAGATTTATGGCGTTAGGTGTCACGAATCGATGTGAAAGCAAATGCAATTTCAGATAGGCTTCAGGTGTTGAGACGGGGCTTTCATCGGTCTGAATAAAAGTAATCAGGCGAGGCTGTTGGCTCGCTTTGAACGTCCTGACTATTTCGAGTTGTGCCGGGATAGCTTTTTCCACAGCATCAAGAATATCATTGCCCACTTCGATAAATGTATTTCCACCCGTGTAGGATACACATGATCCCAGTTGCGCAACCAGGTCTTGATCCGGCTGAAAAACCGGATGTGGGTAGTAGACTTCGAGCCACTCACCGTGACGGTTTTTTGTGCCTATTCCGAGTGCAATGCTGTAAAAATGTGGGTCTGACATGATCCCTGAAGTACCTGTTGTGGTTTTCCTGAAAGCTAACCGATATCCCGGTCATCCACCTGAGTTAATGATACCAGAGAAACAGTATTCGCAGTGATGTTTTCGGTCGCAGATCCCTGATCCGGATTGCTCATGAGGGCGTCGACAGACACCTGATACTCTGCCGTGGTCAAGAAAGCTGTC
>CAZNFE010000175.1:0-6630 GCA_964571945.1 uncultured Pseudomonadales bacterium | reverse complement strand
ATCCAACCTACATAAATCGAAATCAGCGATTGTTGGTAGCGATAATGTACATGCTAGTTATATGGCCTGGCACGAATCATGCTGATATTAAGCCAGGATCTCAAAGAAGAGTTGTGCAATGGACAAACATCAATTGAAAACCAGACCAAAAGCAAAGAGGGTGGCTGGCTTTGTACATGTAACTGTTGCCGCAGTCTGCATCGTATTGGGCATCATCGGTCTGGTTATTCCGGTAATTCCCGGGGTGATATTTCTTGCTATTGCCGCCATCTTTCTTGCCCGTGTATCCACCAGGATGGATCGATGGGTAAAGAGCAGCCCCTTTATGCGCAATACTCAGTCTCGCATGGACTCAATGAACCGTTTGGGCTGGACAGACAAATTCCGGGTGACATTGTGGTATGCCGGTTATGGGCTGGCCAGAGTGGGTGAATTCCTGGCACGCCAGATTAATCGAGCACGAAATCGGCGTACTTAGGGCGGCAAAGCCCATAATTTGACCGGATGAAGTCAGAGCAGAAGATTCCTGCTACCCTGACATCTTTGCAAACAGCAGATCTCTATCCCGGTGAAATCGTTTCCCGGCCATGTAAAACAGCGGAATCGCGGTTGCGGAAAGAACCGTAAATGCCAGCAGCGTTTTCGTGTAGGGTTCTTCGATACCTTCCGCAATGAAATAATCAATGACAAATCCGCTCAGCGTAATGCCAAGTGCCAGTCCGACCAGATTGAGCATCAGCAGATAGAATGCAACAACGGTGGAGCGGATTTGCGGCGGTACCAATTCCTGCACGGTCGAAAAGGTCGGGCCGTAGAAGCAGCCAAGCTGAAAGAAGCCGCAAAAAATGCCAAACCAGAACATTGCGGAGTGAGGGTCGACGATACGGTAAGCCAGGTTAATTGGAATCAGCAATAACATGATCCAGAATAGAAACATCGGCCGGCCACTCTTACGATGGTTTTGCCACCAGTCACTACCCCAGCCGCCGAACAGGTTACCCAGGATTCCGGCACTGACTGCAATCCAACCGGTAGCCTGGGCGATCCAGGCACGTTCGAAACCCCTTTCATGTACATACCAGAGCTGATCGAATGCCGCTGCACCAAGGATAAAGTGCAGTGCCACCCCTCCTGCCATGGTGAGTGCCAGCGCAGGAGAGGAACTGAGCGTTTGCCATAGAAGCCTAACGATTTTGTTGAAGTTTTGTTCCTCATGTACGCCGTTTTTGGGCGGGTTTTGCAAATGCTTGCGAGGTGTTTCCTTGACGAACAACATGACGCCAGCCAGTACTATGCCGAGTCCACCCAATGCATAAAAGCAATTGCGCCAGCCAATCGCCGGGCCAAGATAACCGGCAACCATCAGGCTGATGCCGACTCCCACCGGCACGCCCATATAGTAAAAACCTGCTGCGAAACCTAACTTCTTGGGTGGAAACTTATCGCTCATTAACGACATGGAAGTCGGGGTCAGGACTGATTCACCGACACCGATAAAAGTACGTGGAATTGCCAGACTGATGAATCCCTTCGCCATTCCCGATGCAGCGGTTAACAGACTCCAGAGTGCAAGCCCGACAGCGATCAGCCTGGGGCGGTGAAACATATCAGCCAGCGCCCCCATGAAGAGCCCCATGACAGCATAAAACGTTATGAATACCAGCCCCGTCAGCAACCCGAATTGTGCATTGGTCAGGTTAAGATCAGGAACAATAAAATTGGCGAAACTGGCCAGCAATTGCCGGTCGACGAAGTTCATTACATTCAGTAGAGTCAGAAAACAGAGAAAGACGTACTGGCGAACTTCGACTGCATCGGGATCGTTGCTGGGCATGTGTGACCTCTGATTAATTTGGAAATTTCTGATTTAAAAAAGCAGATAGTCTGGTAAAAGTCAACCGGGACAGGTCGTATTGCGTGGATGAATATTATCGACGCAGCAAATATTGCGACCTGGTATGTCAAATTTGAACTGTTGATTCCGCTGCAGACGGGATCTCCTGATGCTAACCTGGCATCTCTGCGGCACTGTTGATCTGTCTCCAGCTTCGTTTGTACAGTATTGGCCGGGTATCCTTTGGATCGCTCTGGATCGCATTGAATTGCTGTAATTCGAGATCCTTGCAGCGATCAAAGTACTGATGTGAAATCGCCTGGCGTAGTTCTGTTCCCTGTTCATTTGCATCGCAGGCAGTGCTGATCATCTCGGCTTCAAACTGGTCTCTGATCTTCTTGAGTTTTGCAGCGTGTCCCGGCAAATCCAGCAACATCTGCCGATGTAATTTTTCATGCTGCCAATAGAGATTGCTGCGATTGAACGTGCCCGTCGGTGGTGGGCCAGCGTGAGCAAGCGATGTATCCGTCCAGACCGGTTTAAAGAGGCTGGTACAGGGGGCAGCAGTACCGGTCAGGAAGTGTACCGGGTTACTGGCTGTCAGCTGTGAAACCATAGAGCCAGTGGTCTGGCTCCTTCTGATTCGTCCGGTTCCTGCATGCATGCAGACGTCTGATCTTGTGATTCCTTTACGGGGATCGTTACTACCATGATCTCGCAGCACCGACATGATGTCAGCAACCCCTATATCATTCCTGGCGGCTAACAACTCTGCTGTTCTGCTGCGTCGATATACACAACTCGACAGCCGTGACATGGTCTTATTCGAATAGCAACCTGTAAATGAAAAATCTGATTCGTTGCTGCACCATTTGTTTCGAACTGCATGTTCGATAAGATCGTCAGATGCTAAATCAAAGCTATCACTGATGGTAAGTCCATTGGATATGGTATAGATACCGTGCAGCTGTTTCGCTGCCCAGTGAGGACCGGCAGTCTCCAGCAGCCAGGCGTTGCCTGGGTCTGCAATCAGGTAACTGTTATGGTAGAAAAATCGGCTGGTAAAACCACAGTTGCCACCCTGACCATAACGACTGAGCAGTTCTGTGATTACCGTGATTGCAGCTCGGGCATTTGCTGCGCGTTCCAGTGCCAGGCGCAGCAGGTCCATACCCAGCAAGCCACCTTCGTGTTGCCTGGGAACCCTGGTAAAGACAGCTTCATTGCCAATTACCACGCCGTGTTCATTGGCCCCCATTTCCGCACCCCATATCCAGAATGGTTTTGCCAACAACACTTCGTATGTGTGATCAACTTGCGGAATTTCAATATAGGTACATTTCACTGTTGCGGGTTGCACGTGATCCAGGGCAGGTACTCGCAGTAATTGATGCGCTTCGTTGGGCTCACGATCAGAATTCTTGCCGAATAGCATAGCGCCGTCACGGGTAGCTTCGCCGGTTACAATGATCGTGTCACACATGATGTCAATTCACTGCCATGGGTAATTTTGCCCGCATGATTATCGGTTTGACTCTGTGGAGAGAATGTTACAGGTGATACATTGTCAATATGAATCCAGCGCTACCCGAACTCTTTCTCGATGGCCGCCCGGATCGCTGCCAGTGAATCAGCTCTGACTCGCATCTTGGTAGCATAGTGAGCACGCAGATCCAGGTTGGCAAAAGCCTCGGCAGTCTGCAACGCACTGCTCATCAGGTTGTCTTCGGGTACCACCTGGTCGAGGTATCCTGCGGTGACAGCACCGCCAGGGTCATAGATCTGGGCATTGATGACTGATTGACCGAAAAACATGGTGCTGAGCCTGGCCCGGGCAATCTCGATTCCGAACCACGGCATGGTCATGCCAATAGCAACCTCATTCAAACCAATTTTAAAATTTCCTTCTACACCAATTCTATGATCAACGGATATCAGCAATAATGCACCCATAGCCAGCGCATGTCCGTTACATGCAATGATGACGGGGGTAGGATAGGAGAGCAATCTTTCCGCCAGTAACGCACCCCGCTTAACCATATTGTTGGTTGCTTCGACTCCTTCCTGCATCACCGATAGATCGAAACCCGCGCTGAACCTGCCAGTTCTGCCAGTTAAAACCACGATCGCTGCATCTTCCTCTGCCTGATCCAGTGCCGCATTCAGTTCTTCAGACATCCCCGGCGCCAGGGCATTTGCCTTGCCGTCGTCCATCGTAATCGTGGCAATTCTGTCCTGAAGTTGGTAGTTTACAATTCTGCTCATTCGGAGTATTCCTATGGAGAGGGAACCGGCAGTATAGCCTGATCATAGCCAAATAATCGCAGAATTGACGCAGATATGCGAGGCTACCATTGCATGTTCCTGCTTATTGTTGATTCAGTTCATAATAACAATCCTCCGGCAAAGCCGGGGTTTTTTGCTTTCAATGAGATGATCACTGCGATAGATATTCTGAACACAAATGAATCAATTGTTGCGGTACACTGATCAACTATAGAATGGATGAGTCGCTGCCGTGTTGGTATCGTATTTGTATCATGCTCCGGGGGGATAACCATTGAAAATAATATGGATTGCGTTGTGGATCAGTCTTGGTTGGGTACTGTCAGTATGCGCTGCCGATTTGCCAGGTACCGGCCAGGATCAGGATAAAACTGTGATCTACCGGGATAGCTGGGGTATTCCGCATATCTATGCTCCAACGGTAGAAGCCGGGCTCTATGCACAGGGGTATGCGGTAGCCGAGGATCGACCCGAAAGATTGCTGCTCAATCTGCTGACCGCAAAAGGTGAGTTGGCCTCGGTGCTGGGCGAAGCAGCCGTGGCCAGCGACCTGCGATCGCATATGTGGGATCATTACGGTGTTGCCAAACGGGGTTGGGATCAGATGCAACCCAATTTGCAGCGACATCTGCAAGCCTTTGCACAGGGCATAAACGACTTCTATCAGGATCACCCCGGCGATGTGCCTGCCTGGTGGCGGGGTCGCAAAGTTGATCCCTTTATGCTGATCGCTTTCGGTCGGTTGTTTCTGTATAACTGGTCTCTCGACGAGGCATACGGTGACTTGATACGCGGCGGTGTCAAGCCGGAATTTGAGGCAGTGCAACGCGGCTCCAATCAATTCGCCGTGGCGCCCTCGCGCAGTGCCGAAGGTGCTGCGATTCTGGCCATCGATCCGCATCTGAACTGGTTTGGACCTTCTCGTTTTTGGGAGTTCAGAATCCATGCGGGTGATCTTGAAGGTAGTGGTGTGACTCTGGCAGGCTTTCCCTATATCGGCCTGGGTCACAATGCCAATGTTGCCTGGGCAATGACGACCGGGGGCCCCGATACGGCTGACGTATTTGAATTGACTTTGAATAAAGCGGATACCAGCCGATACCTCTACGATGGTAAATGGCTCCGGATGAAATCCAGAGAAGTAACGCTAAAAGTTAACGGTAAGCCGGACCAGACACACACCCTTTGGTTTTCGCTGCACGGCCCGATTATCGCGATCCAAAATGGCAAAGCCTATGCAGCGGCATCCTCTTATGCTGAAGTATCGAATGTTACAGAAGCCTGGTACAAGCTTGTCTTCGCCCACAATTACTCCGATGCGGCTCATGCGATGGCTACCCTGGCGATGTTCCCGCAAAATGTTATGGTGGCTGATACCTCGGGAAATATTTACTACCAGCGTACCGGCAGGGTACCCCGCAGACCCCCTGGCTATGACTGGTCAAAACCTGTAGATGGTTCGTTAGCGGAAACGCACTGGACTGAAATGCACCCCTCCAAAGACCTGCTGCAACTGCTTAATCCGCCCCAGGGGTTTATGCAGAATTGTAATGTACCACCAGATGCCATGTTGCCGCACAGCCCTTTTTCATTGAGCGATTATCCCGATTACATTTATAGCAGTGCTGAATATGGGCCGGCCTATTCCGGCTGGACGAATCAGCGCGGTGCCAGAGCGATACAACGATTACTGGCGGATGATTCGGTTACGGCCGACGATGCAATGAGTATCATTACGGATGTCAGACCTTTTGGTATAGAGCGCTGGATTCAGGTTTTACTGCAAGCCCATGCGCAATTCAGTAACAAGTATCGGGCTGATAAGGATTATCGATTATCCATACAGGAATTGATGGACTGGAACATGGAACTGAATCGCAACTCCAGTGCAGCACTTAAATATTATTACTGGCGACAGCAATTGACCCGGGATCTGGACCGCAAGCAACTGCAGAGTGTTGAAGATACCATTGATGACTGGTATGCAACTGCCGCTGGACGGCCTCAGAAGAACATCGATTATAAGCAGCTTCCATTGAAGAAACTGCTGAAATCGTTCGTGGGCGGTATACGAAACTTGAAAAAGGTGTTTGGCAACATCAATGCGGTCTATGGCGATCAGTTTCGCGTCGGGCGCGGTGCACATTCCTGGCCGGTCGGTGGCGGTGGTGATTTTGACACGCGAACGCTGCGCAGTGTGGGGTATGGTGCTGTCAGGGATGATCACACGCGCTGGGGAACCAGAGGTCAGACGTCCACGCAGGTGGTTGTGCTGTCAAAACCAATCAAGAGCTGGACTTACCTCCCAATAGGAGAAAGTGATCGGCCGGATTCGGCACATTATGACGATCAGGCCAGGAAGCTGTTCAGTAAACGAAAACTGAAGCCCAGTTGGTGGACACCAGCAGAACTGTCCGGAAATATAAGTTCCAGAACCGTATTGGAGTACGCTGCTCAAAACCAGGAGAGCACCGATTAATTCGGTAAGCATTCAGTAAGGCTGTTGCCTA
>CAZNFE010000174.1:3804-6643 GCA_964571945.1 uncultured Pseudomonadales bacterium | reverse complement strand
TGGCGTCCCCTAGGGGAGTCGAACCCCTGTTGCCGGGATGAAAACCCGGTGTCCTAGGCCACTAGACGAAGGGGACACACAAAAAACCGGTCAGAACGCTAACTGTCGCAGCAGCCGCGCATTCTAAGGATGTTACCGCCTTTCGTCAAGAGTCAATCACAGCTAGATGCCAGTATCAGAAGATCTGATTCCGGGAGCCTGATCAACGGCTATGAATCGATGAGTGGGATTGACAGAATCGTCGAATTTGCTTACTTTATTCGGTCTGAACAGACAACTGGAATTGGTGATATAAATGGCAAAAGAAGAGCCCGGACCGCAAAAGGACAGGAGGGTGAGTGGCGTTGCAGATCGACGTGAACCCCAGGCTGACAGGCGCTCTGATGGTCGAGTGGTCACTGTAACCACCAAACGGCGCCAAACTCCGGATCGGCGTAAAGATAACCGGAAATAGCCTTCGAATAGATTTCTCCCGCCCATCTCTCGATCCGGAAGTTGCTGGAATCAGAGCAGGTCATTGCTGATTCGGTAACACAGATTGAACTGTCCAATCAATTCATTACGACTGAATGAGTTCTTGCCCAGGCAGATACAAACAATTGGGACCGGGTTTGAACCCTTTACCCGTTCTCAGAGATTACCCTGGATTCCGATAAATGCCGTCAAAGGGTTCCCGACAAAATAACGATCCTCACCAAATCCAAAATCTGCTCTTTCTGCATAGTCAACATTACCGAGATTGATCAACCGGAATGACAGTTGCCATTCGTTGCTTAATCGGGATTGAATGCGCAGGTTTAACAAATCATGGCCAGCGTAGGTGTGTAAATTCTCCGGATCTTCGTAGTAGGGTCCCATGTGCACCCACTCCAGCTCCGCACGGCTGGCTGCGCCAAAGTGCCAGCCCAGTTGCGCAGAACCCATGTGGCGAGGCGCCGTATCCACGTCATTACCTTCGATATTGATACCATGCAAAATCCGGTTGAAATCATACTGATGTATGGCATATGTGGTACTGAGTGATACTTCCAGACTGTTTGTCAGGTCGGCTTTGTAGGTGACTTCAATGCCACGATGGGTGGTTTTGCCATTGTCCATATTGACTCGATCACTATCTCTGAAAATAACGTTGTCCTTGCGCATATTGTAAAGGGAAATGTCATATGTGCTGCGGGTAGTGGAACCTCGAAATCCCACTTCGACACTATCAAGATGCACTGAGTCTATGCGACTAACGTTTTGTTCGTTCTGCAAACGATACAATTCAGTCGCCTGAGGTGCTCTGAACCCTCTTGCCAGTGATATGTACAACTGATTGTGCGAATTAAAATCATGGCTGAAACCCAGTTTCGGTGACCAGTTGGAAAAGCTGTCTTCTCGATCAGCCGGTCGATTGAAGCGGCAACCGCCGAAGCCACAGGAGGTACCGTCATCTTTGCTGCGCCCGGTGAGAGTCTTGTTGTTGTAATCGTAATTCACATAATCAAATCGGATGCCGGTGGTGATCCGATTTTTTACGGATAAATCCCACTGCAGTTGCACAAATGGTGATATAACAACGGCATCAACCATGTAATCATAGTGGACACCCGGTGGAATCGTGGCTCTTAGAAAAGCACTGGGACTATCCGTACTGTTGGCCTGGCTTTCCTTTAAAAATGCGTGTGTGAATTCAAAATCCGCACCGCCGATAAGGTTTGAGTTTGCCCCCAGGAGCTGGTGCCAGGATGACAATATGCCGATACTTTTCTGGCCGTTTTCTTCCAGTGCCTGTCCCGGCAGAAAATGTTGTAGAAACGCCATATCGGTGTAACGCAGGTAGGGAGTCAGGACAAGTTCCGCATCCGCATTCAGGGAATACTCGATTCGGCTGTGGAGACGCAGCGATTTTGCATCCCTGAACGCTTCCGGATTAGGATTGTCTCTTCTGAGCCCAGCCTGTTTGTAGGCATTATGGCCGAAGATAAAACCCGCTGTTTCCTGATTCAGATTTGTAGCGGACAACCGGGTGATTACTCGTACAGGCCCAGCTGTTGATTGATACTGCATGTTGATGAGCTGTTGATCAAAACCTGAAGCATCTTTGTACCCGGCATCGGAGATCAGAGTAGCATCCAGTCGAAAATTGTCCCGACTAAAACTGGTCTTGATTCGATTGTAATCATAAGACCCGGTTTCTAACGACATGGTTGCCTGGGGAGTATCAGGAATATCCGGACTGATGACGTCAATCACACCATGCATAGCGTTTGAGCCGTGTACCGCAGTACCGGGTCCCTTGATCACTTCGATTCGTTGCGCCTGGTTGGTGTTGGCTTCAAAGAGTTCATTTATATTGCAAAAACCGGCCGCTCGGAGGGAGACACCGTCCTGAAGCATCAAAAATGCACCACAGCCTCCCGCACCAGTCAGGACCGGTGATCGAATGGCCGTCAGATGCTCCTGTCCATTTCCCCGACTAATCCAGGCTCCCGCGATGCGGGCCATGGATTCATTGATATGTGTCTGGCCGATCAGATTCAGGTCTTGTTCGCTGATCCAGGCCGTGTTGACGGGTGTACCGGCAAGGGCCTGTTCACTTCTGGTTGCGGTTACAACGATTGTTTCAAGATGCGGTTGGCCATATATGGCGAAGGCGAACATGCTAGTGCTTAAGAAAAGCGTGATTCTGAATATTGGTGGATAGCTGAATTTCATCCGTATGCTGCCGATTGATTACGCGAGACTGCACCAGTATAAAGAAATATCAGTATCCGTGGCACCTGAATGTCATGGTTAATTCCCAATTGATTTCTGCTAATCTTGATTTCCAGCAGTTGCTGTTTCATGACATTTGATT
>CAZNFE010000174.1:0-3704 GCA_964571945.1 uncultured Pseudomonadales bacterium | reverse complement strand
CAGTGAATAGTTTTGATATGCCTGTCGAGAATTAGGTATGCGTTTACATCCCGGACAACTGAAAGCCCTCGAGTTATTGCCGCGAAATGCGGGTGTAGTGCTGTTAACTCGCCACTCGATTCGGGAACAGGCGGATAACGACAGACCGGGTTTCGATATCCCACTGACACCGGAAGGGGTTCAATTAGCCAGGGAATGGGGAGCGCTGCTGCCGCGAAAAATCTCGATGGTGTACTCCAGCCACTCGCCGCGCTGTGTTGAAACAGGCAAGGCTATGATCGAAGGCGCTGGCGCAGAGATTAATGTATCGGTCTATGAGAAGCTGTGTGAACCGGGTTGTTATGTCGCAGAAATGCCGCTAGCCGGTGCTACTTTTGCAAGAGTAGGACCAGTGGAGTTTGTTGCTCGTACACTGAATAACGATGTGGAGGGTACATTCCCGGTGGCAGAGGGCACTCGACGATTGCTGGATTGGGTGCAGCAGATTCAACCGGTGAGCACTGAGATAACTCTCTGTGTTACACATGATACGATCCTCAGCACATTTGTATATAATTTGCTTGGCAAGAAGAGCATGCAGCAAGAGGATTGGCCGTGGATGCTGGAAGGAGTATTTCTCTGGTTCACGAAAGGTGATCTGCACTGGATCTGGCGAGGTGTGGGTCATCAGGTTGCCTGGGAAAAATTATCCGAACAGTGACCACTGGTCAAAAAAATGGACCTCATGTCTGGAATTATTGACAAATTCACCCGGATACTGTGAACTTTACATCTGATATCGTGATATCGATTCAGGGCTACCTGGGTTAAAGAAGGAGATGAAGTGCCAGGTCATAAAACAGCATACATCACAACCTATACGCCATCTTTGTTAGAATCATTGCCGCGACAAGATAAGCGCCAGGCGCTGGGGATAGCAGAAGGCGCGCTGCCTTTCCGGGGAGTAGACGTCTGGAACGCGTATGAGTTTAACTGGTTAAACAATAGTGGTAAACCTGAGGTGGCAGTTGCTCAATTTCATATACCCTGTTCATCCCCCAACATGGTGGAATCAAAATCACTCAAGCTTTATCTCGGCTCTTTCGGGCAGACCAAATTCAGCAATCGAAATGACGTCATAACCACTATCGAATCCGATCTGTCGGTTACTCTCAGAGCACCGGGCAGCGTATCGATGTTCGCACCGGACAATGTGCAGCATGCGGGTATCGGTGTATTTGCAGGTACCTGTCTGGACCTGCTGGATGTCGATATCGATGAATATCATTACAACCCCGATGCTCTGGTGTTGGAAAATGACATGATCGTCAGAGAATCACTCTACACACATCTGATGAAATCACTCTGTCCAATTACAGGTCAGCCGGATACCGCCAGTTTATATATCCAATATCATGGGGCAAGTATCAGTCATGAAGCATTACTTCGCTATCTCGTATCTTATCGAGAACATGCGGAATTTAGTGAACAGATAGTTGAGCGTATTTTTGTAGATGTGATGAACCACTGTGCGCCTGACCGGTTAACCGTGCAAGCCCGATTCACCCGGCGCGGTGGAATTGAAATCAATCCATTTCGTTCTCACGATGAAAATCCCTCCAGCGATATCAGATTGTGGCGCCAGTAATAATTCTCCGGCAAAGCCGGAGCTATTCGCTTCCAATAACAATCATCCGGCAAAGCCGGAGGTATTTCGATCGGGAGCCCCTCAAAGGGGCTGATGATCGATGAAAGCGAACAGATCGCAATGTTGCTGAATGCGACATGAATCTGGTTCGACTTTGAGAATCCCCGACCGGGGAAGGAGCTTTCGCTTTCAATAATCGATTCTTCTACGCCGTTAGCTGATTGCATTTGATTAGAAGCTCCTAGTCTCCCCGTTTTGGGAACAACCATGTTCTGATCCAGTGTTGGAAGCTATTATCTTTGAGTAGAAATCTATCCAGTCTGTCGATATAGGAAGCTAATTCCTCTGGGTTTTCAAACAATTTAGCTCGGGTGATCATAACCCGATCGGCATCGAGTTCTTTTACGACCCTGGCTGGGTTGCCCGCGGCGATTGAGTTATCAGGAATATCCTGGACCACAACGGCCGAGGCTCCAATGATACTATTGGCACCAATGGATACGCCTTTGCAAATAGTCGCACCATCTCCAATCCAGACGTTTTCTCCGATTTGGATGGGCTGGGTATTGCCTACCGGGCGTGTTCGATCGTAAATATCGTGCCAGTCAGCATCCGTGAGATAGGCACCGGCGGCAATCATGCAATTATTGCTGATGCGTATTTCGGTGGCGGAATCAATTCGCACACCCGGACAGAGTAGACATTGATCACCGATGATGATGTGTCCCTGGTGTTTCTCAAATGTCCAGGTTGCCAGGCTGACTTTTCGGTCGACGGCAGTCACGATATGTGCATTTTTACCGAAGCTGATGCAACTGCCATATAAACGAATATTCCAGGGTTTCATAAAATGGTGGCCTGCACCCAGGTCCTCTAACTGAGGTGAAATAAAGTGGGTGGTGTAGAGGTATTCCAGTTTTCGATACAGGTTTTTTATGAAGTAGGGACGATGATCACTAATCAAGGCAGGTACCTGACGGTATGGTGAATGGGTACTTTAGATGCACGCTATCGATATGCACGAATCAGAGAGTGTATCAAAGTACCGGGTACAATGCCTTAAACCTGTCTGGATGCTGGAAAGTGTGCGGTTGTTAGCCGTAGCAGATGCCTGTTCGCGGCCCGGGTTTGAGCAGATTCACGGAAAAATTTTAGAATTTTCTGTGGCTGGCATATTATTGGGGTTGTTTCTTTACGTCAATTTTGTAACAGTCATGTTCTTATGTTTGGATTTAGTGAAGAAATGCGAGCAGAAATTTACAGGTTTTGTTCGGTCTTCTGTGCCTCACTCAAAAGAAATCAGTAAAGTTAAGAAGGATGTTATGCCAAGAGAAAGATCCAGGAATGCCAGACGTCTGCAGGACCGACTGATTGACGAGTTGATCGGGATAAGCAGGGGGGTTATCGCCGATGGAGTAGTTGATGAATCGGAGGCAATTTTTATCGGTCAGTGGATTGAGAGCCATCGCGAGATAGCAGATAAGTGGCCGGTAAATGTGCTGTATGCAAGAATCACAGAGCTTTTGAAAGATGGCACCTTAACGGCTGATGAACAGAAGCAATTGCTGGAAACGCTCAAGGAGATTACCGGTGGCGATATCAGTTACATGGAATCGACCAAATCAACCACTTTGCCATTAACCCGACCAGAACCCGAATTGATGTTTGAGGGCGGTGTATTTGCACTGACGGGTAAGTTCGTGTTTGGTTCCAATACCGAGTGTGAATCAGTAATTACAGACCTGGGTGGCACCATTGTTCCTGCGCCAACGGTTGAAACAGACTATCTTGTTATTGGTGAATTAGGGAGCCGTGAGTGGGCACATTCCGCATTCGGTCGAAGTATTGAAAACGCGATTGAACTCCAGGCGAATGGTAGTGCAATCGCTATCGTCTCTGAAGAACACTGGGTGGACGAGCTGGCTGGTGAAAACTGATATCGTGTCGCCTTGAGCACGAGTGTGATGTACCGCGGACTCATTCACTACGTCAGGTCTTGTAACAGTCCTCCGGCAAAGCCCGAGGTATTTCGATCGGGAGCTCCTCCGAGGGGCTGGTGCTCGATGTAAGTCACACA
>CAZNFE010000173.1:0-6654 GCA_964571945.1 uncultured Pseudomonadales bacterium | reverse complement strand
GTATTTACAGCGAGTCCAGGACAGCTCCCTCCCGGTTCTGACCGATTCATAGCGAATGCCTCCGGCTCTGCCGGAGGATTGTTATTGGGGGAACTTTTTCCGATCAGTTTTTCAATATTCGAAGCAAACAGATACACTGGTTCTCCATTTACCCTCAAGGTATGAGAGCATTTCGTGAGTACGACCCTGTTCGGGAATAGCCAGGATGCCTTTATTTCGAGCTCCGCAAATGCAGAGACGGTGGATTATGAACCTGTGGACGTGGAGCCGCGTTATGAGAATCCACGGGCAGGCATAGACCCGGATGCATCCAAAAACTGGCTAAGACGATTTTTGCCGGTTTTTTTAGTCAACAAGTGGCCATTTCTGATTGGCATCAGTCTGTCCATTTTCTCCATGTTGTTCGGAGTGGCTACACCCGCACTAACGGGTAAACTAATCGACTCCATCACACCGGCTGTCGTGGACGGCGCCACGGATACATTCTTTTTGCTGATTGGGCTACTTGCTGTAATAGGGCTTCTAAGAGCCATCACCGGTTTCTATAACAGCTATTTGCTCCAGAAAGTGTCGAATCAACTGGAATCCGATCTCAGATCGCTGATCTATAATCACCTGGTGACCTTGTCGTTTTCCTTCTATGACAAGACCCAAACCGGGCAGCTGATATCCAGGGCAAACAGTGACATCCGTGCCGTACAGATGTTTCTCATGATCGCACCCATGGTCATGACCAGCGTCCTGAGTTTTGCCATTGCGCTGACCTATATGCTCACGGTAAGCATCAGCCTTACGCTGTCTGCCCTGATCGCTATCCCGGGAGTCTGGGTCCTGAGCATGCGGGTGCGCAGACTGATGTTTCCGCTCTCGTGGCTGACGCAGGCAAGGCAGGCAGATGTGGCCGTGATCGTGGACGAAAATATCAATGGCCAGCGGGTAGTGAAATCCTTTGCGCAGGAGTCCCATCAACTGAATCTGCTGGCCCGGGCGGCCAGGAAGCTGCAGTGGATACAGGTAAAATCGGTCAATATACAGTCTGTCTATGGCCCCGTGATCGAAAACCTCACCGGTGTCGGACAGGTACTGGTATGGGTATATGGCGGTTGGCTGGTAATTCAGGGAGAAGTAGTGCTGGGTTCGCTGGTGGCATTTAATATGTATGTCATGATGATCCAGGCACCATTCAGGATGCTGGGTTTTCTGCTGCAGATGGAGCAGCGGGCAAAGGCTTCATCTGAGAGGATATTTCAAATCCTGGATACCCCGCCGGAAATCGTGGATCGAGAAGAAGTAATTCATCTGACGGCACCAAAAGGTCGCATTTCATTTGAGCACGTGAAGTTTTCCTATGGCGATGAACCTGTCTTGAGGGATGTGTCTTTTGATGTACTGCCAGGTGAAACAGTTGCAATCGTAGGCCGTACCGGTTCAGGGAAATCCACCATTGTCCGGTTGTTGTCCAGATTTTATGAGATCGATGGCGGGAACATCAAAATTGATGATATTGACAATCGGGACCTCAGCGTGAAAAGCCTGCATTACCACGTTGGGCAGGTGCTGGATGAACCTTTCCTGTTTTCCATCAGCATACGCGATAATATTGCCTATGGTCGGCCCTCGGCCCCTCTGGAAGATATCGTCAGCGCAGCGAAGGCAGCTCACGCGCACGACTTTATCATGGAACTTCCCGAGGGTTATGACACGGTAGTCGGTGAAAGAGGATACACCTTATCTGGCGGGCAGCGACAGCGAATAGGTATTTCCCGGGCTTTGTTGCTCAATCCCCCAATTCTGGTGCTGGATGATGCAACCAGTGCCATTGATGTCAAAATTGAAACTGAAATTCATACGGCGCTGATGGACCTGATGCGGAACCGGACCACCATTGTGATTGCGCATCGATTGTCCACCATCAGCCTGGCCCGGCGAGTCCTGTTTCTGGACGATGGTGTAATCGTCGCCTCGGGCACCCATGATGAGTTGTTGGCTAGCGTACCTGCTTATCGGCAAGTCCTTGCGCAGCAGGCGAAAGTAGCAGAGCGAGCGGATCAGGAGGCACCTGAACAGACGCAGGAAGAGTCGGATGCCGAGTATCGGAGACGTATGGCAAGTCTGGCCGGAGGTTCCCCAGGCAGGAGGGACGCTGGACTTGATGAGGTAATCTTATGAGAGGCATGGTTGCAGCTCCGGGACTACCTTTTGCAGGCATTCCGCCGGAGGTGCTGGCCCGTACGCAAAACCTGCTGGGTGATGAACCCGATTTTTCGGGCTTGTCAGTAGAGTTCTCTCATATTCCGCCGACACAGAAACCATTTTCGCTGTGGCAGTTCCTGGCTCCCTATAAATTTAGAATGCTGGCAGCGCTCCTGTTGCTGGCGTTGACCGAGAGCCTGATGCTCATCGGACCTTATCTGGTAAAACTGGCAATTGATGACGGCATCATACCAGGCGACGTTTCGGTGTTGCTTTGGGTAGCGGCAGGTTATATCGGGTCATTGGCAATTGGAATGCTGGTTTCAGGTGTTCGTATTCGCTATGTAGGTAAGCTTGGCCTGCTGCTGATGTACCAGCTTCGATTGCGGGTATTTGCCCAGTTGCAGCGTTTGTCGCTGGATTTCTTTACCGAAGAAAAAGCAGGTCGGCTGTTGACCAGAATGACCAGCGATATTGAGGCATTAGCCGGATTGCTGCAATCCGGGTTAATCAACCTGGTTGCCCAGGTGCTGAAATTGATCTTTATCGTGACAATCCTGCTATCTTTTAATATCAAGCTGACGTTGATCCTGTTGTTTGCTGTTGCGCCGGTTATGCTGGCTTTGACAGTTAACTTCCGGACCGTGTCAGAAAGTGGTTATGAAGTTGTACGGAATCGAATTGCTGCCATCATGTCAGATCTCCAGGAAAGCCTGTCCGGAATGAGGCTTATCATCTTTTACAACCGTATGAAACATAATGTCATACACCATCGCAATATCGTTGCCGACTACAGGGAGGCAAACAATTACACCGCGAGAATCAGTTCATTCTATAAAGCCGGGACCTCATTTGTTGAAGTTGCCACCATCGCGATTATTCTGATAGTAGGGTATTTTATTTTGCTGGACGTGAATCCGGATATGGATCCAGATGGCGCGTTCACGGTTGGTGCTCTGATTGCATTCAATACCCTGGTGGCACGTTTTTTTCAACCGATACAACAGCTTACCGGGCTTTACAATGATTTTCAGTCCGGTAATGCGGCGGTGGCGAAATTGCGTGATTTGCTGGGTACAGTATCCTCAGTGGTGGAAAAAACCGACGCGGTGGATATTGTCGATATGCAGGGCGACATTAAGATCAGGGATGTCAGTTTTTCCTATATTGACGATGAAGAGGTATTAAAAGATATTTCCCTGCATGTTGAAGCGGGCCAAAGTATAGCTTTTGTAGGCCCAACCGGGGCTGGTAAATCAACGCTCGCGAAATTAATTGCGCGGTTCTATGATCCTGTTAGCGGTGATATACTGATCGATGACGTGAATCTGAAAGACCTGACGCTCACTTCCCTGCGCAGCCAGTTAGGAGTAGTGCCACAGGAACCCTTCCTGTTCCATGGCACCATTGCTGATAACATCCGGTTCTCCCGGCCAGAGGCTACTGACGACGAGATAATGGAAGCGTGCAGAGCCGTTGGTATCGAAGATATGATCAATCGGTTACCTGAGGGCCTTGAGACACCCTGTCATGAGAGAGGCTCATCCCTGTCATCGGGTGAACGGCAATTACTGGCTCTGGCCAGAGCATTTTTGAGCAGACCACGGGTGCTGGTGCTGGACGAAGCCACCTCAAATGTCGATCAGCAAAGTGAGTCCAAAATTGAGCGAGCCCTTGATAATCTGTTGGGAGGAAGAACTGCGATCATCATTGCACATCGCCTCGCGACAGCCATGCGAGCGGATATCATCGCGGTAGTCAAAGATAAAAGTATTATGGAAATGGGCACTCGTGAGGAGTTGCTGGCACAAAATGGTTATTTCGCTGATATGTACCATATCTGGCTGAGTCAGCAGGGCAAGCACCAGCAATCAACCGCTGAGCATCCGTCAGAAGAATCGTGATGGTGACTTCGAGCGAAGGCAGATCCAGTCGGATTCCGATAGTGATTTTAGGGCATCAAGTCCCTGCAGTCAGTGACTATTTGACAGCCGCCAGCAGGTGACCCAAAATTCCCGGATGTTGATTCGTCTTAAATAATCGATGACAAAACAATAAAGGGCGCTGACAATAATGCAAATCGAACCTCTGGCGGCAACCCTGGGAGCAACTGTCACCGGAGTCAATCTGCGGAGACTGACCACCAGCGATTGGCAGGCAATCGAATCCGGATTTAACCAGTACGCCGTAGTCGTGTTCAAGGACCAGCATCTGAATGATGCAGAACAGGTGGTTTTCAGTCAGCGCTTTGGCCGCATGGAACGAAGCCTGTCAAGAAGCGCTGGACGAAGTGCTATTGCTAATCTTTCCAATGTGGATGCGGCAGGTAATCCAGCAGCGGCTGGTAGTACACTGGACCTGTTTCTGAAAGGCAACACCTATTGGCATACGGATAGCTCCTTCAAGATTGTTGGCGCAAAAGCATCCCTCTTGTCACCACGAGCTTTGCCATCAACCGGAGGTGAAACGGAATTCGCTGATATGCGCGCGGCATGGGATGCACTGGGTCCGGCAATGCAGGAAAAACTGACAGGACTGGAAGCGATCCATTCCTACTGGTATTCCCAGAGTCTGGTGGGGGGAACCGAGTTATTCAGTCAGGAGGATTGGGATGACCTGCCGCCGGTATCTCACCCGGTGGTGAAAATCCATCCGGAAACAGGCCGAAAGAATCTCTATATTGGTCGACATGCGTCTCATATTGTCGGTATGCCAGAGGCAGAAGGCAGGCAGTTGCTGCAACACCTGGTGGATGACGGCTGTCAACCACCGCGCACTTATTTGCATCGTTGGGAGGCAGGAGATCTGGTACTTTGGGACAATCGTTGTGTGCTCCATCGCGGTTACGAGTGGCCAAAAACCGAAGCCAGGACGATGCATCGCACTACGGTAGCCGGTGATGGTGACAATATCTGGGCACTTGACTGAAAGCAAAAAACCTTGGCTCTGCCGGTAAAAATGTCTTCTACCAGGTATCAATCGGATGTTTTTTTTCCGTCTGATTGAGATTGCGTTTGATATAGCGCAGCATTCGGGCGATTTTCTCTCTGGTCTCTGCTGGCGTGACCACATCATCGATAGCAATACCATATTGGATCGCTGAGAAACCATCCCTGCGATCGAGTTCTGCCGTGGGCCAGGCCAGGCAGAGTGGTGGTACGCCACGAGCGCTTGAATACCCGGTCATCAGTGCCGGGCCCAGGCCGTCACCGCGCCGGACTCGAATGCTGAACAGCGGCACAGTCCTGTGCTGGTGAGCGATCAGTGGACGAGTATGCCAGCGGGTGATGCCAGGCTCGGTAGTGGTCGATACTCCTTTTTGCTGCCAGTGAGTGATACAACCGGGTGTGTCAATTAGCGACATAATGGGGTATTCGTAACAGTCACAGAGTTCTACAAAACGAGAGATCTTCGTGGCAGCGTTAGCATCAATCGCACCATCACTAACCAGCGGTTGATTTGCGAGTACACCTACGGTTCGCCCTTCAATGCGTGCCAATGCGGTAATCAGATTGCTGGTAAAATTAGGCCGCAGCTCGAACATGCTGTCAGCATCGACCAGCGCTTCGATAACGTTGTGCATGTCGTAGGACCCCGTTTCCGGGACGAGAGAGTTGATCCTGTTGGCCGTAGTTGCTGCTTGCCAGGATGTTTGATCACGGTAGTATGCCAGGTACTTACGTGCCGCATCGATTGCGGCAGTATCATCCGGCACTAACAGGTCAATCCCTCCCGCCTGCTCGTGCATCTCGACGCCTGCGAGTTCATGAGCACTCATACGAACGCCCAGTGCTGCCTCAACCATGGGTGGCCCACCAATACCGATGGATGAACCCCGGGTTGCAATCAGTAAATCGGAGAACCCGGCCAGACTGGCATGACCAGCGAAAGAGGGGCCCGATACGATGGCGATGGTTGGCACCCAGCCGGATAATTCGGCATTGCCGTCGATAATAGTAAATCGGCCAATGGGACCGCTGAATTCAAGATGATCCATGCCGGTTCTTGGATGTCTGGCTCGACTGCCGCCGCCATCAACGAAAAAAACCAGCGGCCAACGATGCTCATTGGCCAGCGCATATAATCGACCCAATCTGCCAGCACCATAACCGCCACCGTGATCGGTATAATCCGTGGCAGAGGCTATCACTACCTGGCCATCGATCGTGCCGGTAAAATCAACGCCTCCAGCTTCTGCGACCCACTCACGATCTCGAGTCTGAGCGGCGATGCGGCCATATTCCACCGTTGAATCAGCATCCAGTAATGCAGTCAAGCGCTCACGGGCGGTCATTCTGCCATGATCATGCACCCGGGTTACAACGTCAGGACGCGCCGCATCGGATTGCGAGTTGCGCGCTTCCAGCAGGGCATCAATCAGTTTTTGATCCATTTGTTTTCCTAATGAGGATCGATGGGGTGCTTCTTCCGGGTACTACGATTTCGCGGAAATCGTTCCAG
>CAZNFE010000172.1:0-6670 GCA_964571945.1 uncultured Pseudomonadales bacterium | reverse complement strand
TAACTGGTTGTTAAACGGTAGGGGAGGGCATGTTCGAAGTGTGGCCGCAAGGTCGATCTGTCATTACTACGAATTATGATCTGGTGTCCGTGTGCGGAATAGCGGTTCGCTCCCGTCTGCAGCTGACTGATAGTGATATGAGAATTCAGGAATATCTGAAGCTGTCCGGGTTGATCCATCGGCCAGATTAAAGGTGTCAAATCCGCAACGTTTCATCTGTTCCAGTTGATCAGCTCTTACGTCCCCAATCGCTCTTAATTCACCAGTATACCCGAGTCGTTGGCGGAGAATACTGGCAGTAGAGTAGGGTCGCCCATCTTTGAAACTGGGAAAGTTAAGCGCCACGAAGGCGAAATGTTGAAATTCGCCAGCAAAGTGTTCTGGCTCTTCGTCACTATCTAGCCAGAGGGCAACGTCAGTTCTGTTTTCATAAGCAGCCTTCTCGGCGAGCCATAGCGTCATTGGGATAATCAGATAGGTGGCGTTTTGGTCTGGTTTTTCATCCTGTGCCACTAATTGCCACGTTTGTGGTGGTGTTTGGTTGTCATCATAACTAGTCACGGTATATCTCCTGTCTCAAAACTGGGCAGACAATGCAGGTTGCATAGTTATCAGGTCTGTTCGGATCTCGCATAAACACTTTCCTTAAATATGTCTATGCCGATACGCCTGAAGGTTGCTAGAAATGATTCATCCTCACAGCGCTGTTGTATGTAGACAGAAATTATCTTTTCAATGACATCCGGTATTTCTTCCCTGGCGAAAGATGGACCGATGATTGATGCCAGGGAGGCGTCGTTTGAAGATGATCCGCCCAATGATACCTGATACCACTCCTGGCCTTTTTTGTCGACGCCAAGAATACCTATGTTGCCGACATGGTGGTGACCACAGGCATTCATACAGCCTGAGATGTTGATCGAAATTTCACCCAGGCTATGCAAAACATCCAGGGAATCGAAGCGCTTCTGTATTGCTTCTGCCACAGGAATCGACTTGGCGTTTGCCAGCGAACAGAAATCTCCCCCCGGGCAACAAATCATATCCGTTAGCAAACCAGCATTAGGGGTTGCGAGCACACCGCGGATTGCACCCTGCCACAGCGCATAAAGGTCACTCCGTTTGACGTCTGCCAGAACCAGGTTTTGGTCGTGTGTAACCCTGATCTCGCCAAAACTGTATTGGTCGGCAAGGTCTGCAACTTGCAGCATTTGAGTGTCTGTGACATCCCCGGGTGGAACTCCGGTGGGTTTCAGCGAGAGGATTACTATTGCGTACCCGGGTACCCGGTGCGGTTTCACATTTCGTTTCATCCAGTTGCTAAATCCGGAATCATCCATAATGCGATCCGAATCCTGAATCGATTCGATATCCAGTTCAGATACAGTCTCGTACGCGGGGCTGGTAAAACAGCCAGCTACTCGATCGATCTCGGCCTGGGTCAGGGTACCCGGACCGTTTTTCAAATTCTGCCATTCAAGTTCTACTTTTTCAGCATACTTTTCCGGAGTCATAGCACGCACGAGAATTTTGATACGAGCTTTGAATTTGTTATCTCTTCTGCCAAATCGATTGTATATGCGCAGCATGGCTTCCAGATAAGTGAGCAGGTGTTCTGCCGGCAGGAATTCTCTGATCACAGAACCGATAACCGGTGTGCGCCCCAGTCCGCCACCGGCGAGAATTTCAAAACCTGTCTCATCTGCTTCGTTCCTGACCAGGCGCAGCCCGATATCGTGTATCTGAACGGCTGCACGGTCGTGTTTAGCGCCGCTGACAGCTATTTTGAACTTTCGTGGCAGCCAGTTAAATTCAGGATGAAAAGTTGACCATTGGCGAATCAGTTCACACCAGGGACGTGGATCGTCTGTTTCATCAGCCGCCGCACCTGCGAATTCATCTGAGGTGGTATTCCGAATAACATTACCGCTGGTCTGGATCGCATGCATTTGTACCTCAGCCAGTTCAGCCAGGATATCAGGTACCTGTTCCAGTTTGGGCCAGTTGAACTGAATATTCTGCCTGGTCGTAAAATGACCGTATCCCTTGTCATACTCGCTTGCAATGAACGCCAGTTTTCGTAGCTGATTTGAATTCAGCATGCCATACGGAATCGCTACCCGCAGCATCGGCGCATGCTTTTGAATGTAGAGGCCATTCCGCAGTCGTAAATCCAGAAACTCGTCTTCCGGTATCAGCCCTTTTAGAAATCTGTCCGTCTGGTCCCGGTATTGAGCCACGCGCTCTTCAACGAGCTGCTGGTCATAGTGATTATACTTGTACATAATTTTTGGAATTCAGTCAGCGAACGCAAAAAAATAGCAGGAATACTCCGCCCCGAAAACAAATGTTTTGGTCTATCGTTAGATCTACGTGAGATAAGTTGCATTCCGAAAGTGAAGATTATACCCTGAATTGATAAAAATATTTGCCGCCGACCGGAACACTATTACGAGGATTAACGTGACAGATAAAGATGTAAAGACTGAATATAACGATAGTCTGGCGGATGCAGTAGCCGCTGTCAGTATCATTCTTATTATCGTCGCTACTGCGATCTTCTGGGTCAGTAATTTATAGGTAGCTCCACCCGGATCTCCTGCCGTACCTTAAGGCTTCAACAGTGCACCCTTTGCTTGCCATAGCCGGGTTTCCTGACCGGCTTGAGGCCGCGTCGGTACAAGCTGTGCAAGTAACAGTGAAATGACTGCCAGACCTGCTCCGGTTACAAATACCATTCCAGGACTAACAATCCAGACCAGTCCGAGTGCAGCGGGAAGTAACACCGCGGCAATGTGGTTGATGGTAAAACTGATACCTGATGTTGCCGCGATATCGCCAGGATCGGCTATCTTCTGGAAATAGGTGCGGATAGCGATTGCCATAGAGAAAAACAAATGATCCAGAAGGTAGAGCGTAACAGCAATCATTGGATTTTCGACGACGGCATATCCTAGAAAGATAATAATCAGGCCGGTGTATTCAAGCGTCAGCGCATGACGTTCACCGATTCGTGTTATGAGTGACCCTACCTTTGGTGCGATCCAGATGTTCAGTGCAGAATTAACCAGAAACAGTAATACGATCGTATCGACCTCGAAGCCGAATTTTTTAACCAGTAAGAATCCTGCAAATACTGTAAATATCTGGCGTCTGGCGCCTGCCATGAATGTCAAAATATAGTATAGCCAATAGCGTTTGCGTAGAAAGAGATGCTTCTTCTGGCTTACCTGGTCCGGATGATGAGGGATCGCCAACCAGCAGAATACACCGATCGCAATAGCAATCATTCCTCCAGCAAGATAGAGGAGGGTGTAGTCTGCAGTTACAGTCCTGATCCACATCAGCAGTCCACCGAGTACCACCAGTGAAGCAAAAGACCGCACCGCAATGATCTGGCCGAGAACCGCTGGCGCTTCTGCCTTGCTCAACCATTGCAGACTCAGTGAAGTCTGCATTGTTTCAAGGTAATGAAATCCAGTCGACATGATAATGGTGGTCACGATAAGACCAACGGCAGAAGGAAGAAACCCGGTAAGTGCTGTGCCCAGCCCCAGAACAATCAACGCCAGGATGGCGAAGTTTTGTTGTTTAATGATCAGCAGTACATAGACTGCGGTAAATGCCAGAAAGCCAGGAATTTCTCGCACACTCTGCAATATGCCGATCTCGACGCCGGTAAATGCTACCGATTCCACGGCAAAATTATTCAGTAGTGCCTGCCACGTGGTAAATGCGACAGGGCTTGCACCAGCGAGGAGAAATAAAAGGGTTTTTTTCTCTGCGAACAGCAGGATTATGCGCTGCACTATGGTTGATGCCCCCTCACGTCATAGTCGACTAATTCAACACCAGATGGACGATCAGGATCACGATCAATACAAACAGTACTGTTGCGAATAATCCCGAAGCGATAAATAGTAACGGGCTACCGCTTGTGAAGTCTCTGACTCTCGCCCTGCTGCTCTGGACACCAAAGGCGGCAGCCAAAACACTCATCATTGCATGGAAGAAGCCTGGTGAATCTTTGTTTTCCTGCTCCTGCACGTATCGATCTGTTTGCATTCTTATTCCTGTTCTGGATAGTCACGTTCTTAATTCGTCGGGATTGTACCAGATCATCGAAACCGGCTCAGGATACCAGATTCTGCCGGAGCCAATGCTCAGCAACAGTAACGGGTATGTTTTTTCGGTTTGCGTAGCTGTGCAATTGGTCTCGACTTATTTTACCAAGCCCGAAATAACAGGCTGCCGGATGACTAAAATAGAATCCGGAAATCGATGCAGCGGGTGTCATTGCATAGTTTTCAGTCAGGCTTACTCCGGTGGCTTTTTCTGCATCCAGCAAATCAAACAATGTACGTTTTTCCGTGTGATCAGGACAAGCCGGATATCCAGGTGCCGGACGAATGCCGACGTATTTTTCTCGAATTAATTCACCATTGTCCAGTGATTCTGACTTCGCGTAGCCCCAGAATTCTTTTCGGATGCGCTCGTGCAGTCGTTCGGCGAATGCTTCTGCCAACCGATCTGCCAGAGCTTTTACAAGAATACTGTTGTAGTCATCGTGTTGCTGTTCATACTGCTTTGCAAGCTCCATGACACCATTACCGGCGGTGACGACAAAACCCCCGATATAGTCCGATTTGTGGGCGGACTTGGGAGCGATGAAATCAGCAAGGCAATAATTTGGTTTGCCCGCCGGAAATTCGCTCTGCTGACGCAGATGGTGCATTGTCGATATGACCTGGGTCTGATTTTCATCCACGTAAATTTCAATGTCATCATCGTTGACCTGAGCTGCGGGCCAGAAGCCGATAACAGCATTTGCCGTGATCAGTTTTTCAGCAACGATTCTTGTTAGCAGTGCCTGTGCATCCTTGTAGAGCTGAGTGGCTGCTGTTCCAACCACTGAATCGCCTAGAATTTCAGGAAATTTACCAGCCAGTTCCCAGGTGATGAAAAAGGGTGTCCAATCGATATAGTCGACAAGCTCCGACAGGGGATAATCATTGAATACGCGGGTACCTGTAAATTCAGGTTTAGCAGGACGGTAGGATTCCCAGTCGATATCAGGTTTGTTTTTTATCGCTGCCTCATATGAAATCATTTTCCTGCTGGAACGTCTGTTTTTGTTTCGTTCCCTGATTCGCTGATATTCCTCGTGAACGGTCGCGGCAAAGTCGGGTTTGAGCGTATCGCTTAAAAGAGAAGCCGCCACACCCACGGCTTTGCTGGCGTCAGGAACATACACTGTGCAGTCTCCGCTATAACAGGGTTCGATTTTTACTGAAGTATGTGCTTTTGATGTAGTAGCACCGCCTATCATCAGCGGCCAGTCCAGCTGTAAACGTTCCATCTCGGAGGCAACGTGCACCATTTCATCGAGAGATGGCGTAATCAGACCGCTTAATCCGATCAGGTCAACCTGTTCTGCTTGTGCCACTTGAAGGATTCGCTCGCAGGACACCATAACGCCCAGATCGATCACTTCATAGTTGTTACATTGCAGTACGATTCCCACAATATTCTTACCAATATCGTGCACGTCTCCCTTGACTGTGGCCATCAGGATTTTACCTTTTGCGCTGGCTTGACCATTTTTCCCTTTTTCTATGAAAGGTTCCAGGTAGGCCACTGCCTGTTTCATTACCCTGGCACTTTTTACAACCTGGGGAAGAAACATTTTTCCGGATCCAAACAGGTCGCCCACCTGGTTCATACCGTCCATCAATGGTCCTTCGATTACCTGAATGGGTTGTTCGTAGGTCAGACGTACTTCTTCAGTATCTTCCAGGATGAAAGTGCTGATGCCTTTTACCAGTGAATGACATAACCTCTCGGCAGCTCCGAGTTTCCGCCAATCGAGATCTTCATTTTTCGAAACCGATCCGGTTCCGGAGAATTCTTCAGCAATTTCCAGCAGCCGGTCAGTAGCATCAGAACGACGATTAAGAATGACATCTTCCACAGCATCTCTGAGTACTGGAGGGATATCTTCATAAATGGCCAATTGCCCGGCATTTACAATCCCCATGGTCAACCCGTGCTGGATCGCGTGGTACAGGAACACAGCATGGATGGCTTCTCTGACACGATCGTTGCCTCGAAAGGAAAACGACACATTGCTGACGCCTCCGGAGAGCAGCGCATGCGGAAGGTTTTCCTTTACATAGCTGCACGCTTCGATGAAATCCCTTGCGTAGTTGTTGTGTTCTTCAAGGCCGGTCGCTACCGCAAATATATTGGGATCAAAAATAATATCCTGGGGTGGGAATCCGACTTCATCAACGAGAATGTCATAGGCTCTTTGGCAAATCCTGGTCTTCCGATCAAGAGAATCTGCCTGACCCTGCTCGTCAAATGCCATCACAACTACTGCAGCTCCATATTTCATGCAGAGTCTTGCCTGGCGAACAAATTCGTCTTTACCGGTTTTTAAACTGATTGAGTTGACTACTGATTTCCCCTGCAGGCATTTGAGCCCCGCCTCGATAACTTCCCATTTTGAGGAGTCCACCATAACAGGTACTCGACTGATGTCAGGCTCGGCAGCAATCAGATTCAGGAATCTAACCATTGCTGCAGTTGAATCCAGCATGCCTTCATCCATGTTGACATCAATTATCTGAGCGCCATTGGCTACCTGTTGGGCTGCAACCTGTACTGC
>CAZNFE010000171.1:4410-6678 GCA_964571945.1 uncultured Pseudomonadales bacterium | reverse complement strand
CCAAGCAGTATGTCTCTGGCAGCGCGTACTGTTGCGGTATCAGTTACAGTGTGCGTCGGCGTGATGGTCGACAGCTTCAGGGAGACGGTAAACATCTGGCTGGGGCAGTACCTGAGTGGGGACATCTATGTATCAACACTGGATCGCAATGGACCGGGTTTGACTTCCGCGCTGAGATCCCGGCTGGCAACGCTGCCCGGCGTAGCCATGGGTTCGCCCAGTCGAGTTGACGATATTGAAACGGAATTTGGTCCCTTACACATGCTGGCGCTGACGCCGACCGGTAATGATACCCGGCTACCGTTAAAAGATTCGGTTGCGGATGTAACCCGGCTATTCTATGAGGGTAAGGGAATTATGATTTCCGAGTCACTGGCTTTCCATCATCAGCTGGGTGTGGGTGATCGTATGACCGTACTGGTGGATAAAGGAGCGGTTAAACTTCGCATACTGGGAGTGTATTACGATTATACGACCAGCAACGGCATGATCGCCATGCGCTGGGAGATGTATCGAAAACTCTGGAATGATGAACGCGTTACCGGATACACAATCTACAAAAAGACCGGTGCTAACCGGCAGGTTCTGCTCGATAATGTAAAAGCGACTCTCGCGGCTGAAGGAGAGCAATTAAGAGTTGCCTCGAACCAGGAAATCAGGGAGGCTGCCATGGCAGTGTTTGATCGCACTTTTGCCATCACCCATGTGCTGCGCTTACTGGCTGTATTGGTCGCTTTTGTCGGTGTGTTAAGTGCATTGATGGCTCTGCAACTGGAGCGAACGCGAGAGTTTGCGATATTGCGCGCTACCGGCATGACCCCTCGGGAGCTTGCTAAATTGATCCTCGGGCAGACAGGCTTTATGGGTATGTTAGCAGGATTGCTGTCTATTCCACTTGGTTTGCTCATGGCTGACATTTTGATTGAGGTGATCAACCGCCGTGCATTTGGCTGGAGTATGCTGCACCAGGTGCCAACAGCAATATTGATCGAAGCCGTACTACTGGCCTTGTTCGCTGCACTCATCGCCGGCGTATACCCGTCCATCAAGGCAGCGTCTATATCCCCAGCCGTGGCTCTGCGTGAGGAGTGAAATTTGAAATTTCTGTCAGGATTATTATCGGCAATTTCAATCCTGATGCTGCAATCAGCCTGTCAGCGAGGGGAACCGGTTGCGACAGATCTTAACCTGAACAAGATTCTCGGTGGAAAGAATACAGCCGGATTTGAACGTGCAATGAAGGCGCGGGAATTTCATTTTCCGGCGGATCATGCTGCACATCCAGGGTTTCGGAATGAATGGTGGTATGTAACGGGTAATGTGGCAGATGCAGCTGGCAGATTCTACGGGTACCAGGTAACTTTTTTTCGAACGGCTCTGGCGCCTTTGAAAGCAGCGCGGCAACAATCAGAACAGCAACCAGACAACGATTCGGCAACAGAGCCCGCATCGAAATGGAAAGTTCGGGATGTGTGGATGGCTCATGCTGCCATCACAGATATTGATGCCCGACAACATTATGCAACGCAGCGATTCTCAAGAGCCAACCCGGGCCTTGCAGGTGCCCGTATTGATCCGCTGCGAGTCTGGCTGGAAGACTGGCAATTGCGTGGCGCAGGGGATGAATTTCCATGGCAGTTGGATGTTAAGACTGCTGAGTTCGATCTGAATCTGAATCTCATACCGGTCAAAGACCTGGTAATGCAGGGAAATCAGGGGCTTAGCCAGAAGAGTCCGGAGCCGGGAAATGCTTCCTACTATTATTCTTATTCACGTCTGCGCACGGCAGGAAAATTGCGCATAAAGAATCAGCAGGCCAATGTACGCGGACTGAGCTGGTTTGACAGAGAGTGGAGCACCAGTTCGCTGGATGAGCATCAAACCGGCTGGAACTGGTTTTCCCTGCAATTAGATAGTGGTGAGGACCTGATGTATTACCAGATGCTGGATTCGCAGGGAATGGCAGACCCCAACAGTCAGGGAAAGTGGATAGATAAGTCTGGTAACAGCATGTCTGTGCAGCCTCATGACGTAGCACTTACCATTTTGGACGAGTGGCGGAGCAATACCGGGCAAGACTATCCAATCCGTTGGCGGATGGATTATAAGGCAATCAACAGAAGCTGGATCATCCAGGCAGCCGTCAAAGATCAGTTGATGGATCTGGCCGTAAAATACTGGGAGGGCGCCGTGCTGATCTACGATGCACCATCCATGCAGCAGGTTGGTCGCGGCTATCTCGAGATGACAAGAACACCCTGACCAACC
>CAZNFE010000171.1:0-4310 GCA_964571945.1 uncultured Pseudomonadales bacterium | reverse complement strand
GCAGTGCTCTTAGCCGGTTTGACCATGTTGATATAAGGCGCGATGAATGGTGATGGTGTTTCATCGTCCACCTCAACATTGACGATCGCTGGCAGGTTATCTTTCAACGCAGCCGCGGCTGCACGTCTGATCGCGGGCAGGATATCGTCGTGTTCGATGACCTTCTCACCAAATCCGCCCCACATACCAGCCATTGCTTCATAGGATCGCATCGGTGCCAGGGTCACATTACAAGGCCCCTTGTCAGCAACCTCTTCGGCGCGAAGGTTTTTCTCTTCAATATGAATCATGCCCCAGGACGAGTTGTTCGATATGACGCATACCACCGGGATACCCAGCCTGGCCATAGTCTCCATTTCCATGGGATAGAAGCCGAAACTGCCGTCCCCCGTGTACCATAACACCGGTTTCCGGTTTGCTGCCCAGGCGCCGATCACCTGACAGGGACCTGTGCCGATGGTACCGTTCGCACCGGAACCGTGTATTTGACCGGGACGCGTTGCTGTTGCAGCACCCCCGAACCATACAGATGCTTCACCGCCATCATTGATGATGGTCCAGTCGGGTGCGTCTTCTTCCAGGAACCTGGCCACGTCTCCTGCACAACGGGCCGGATGTGTCGGAGTCTTGGTGGAACTGTATGCTGCCGGTAATCTGGCGGTTGCACCGGGTACCGGTTTGCCTGTCCAGGGATCATCCGCCTTGGGATTACGTTTGCCCTTGATTTTTTCGAGTATTTTGCTGGTTACCGCACCGGTTGCACCGGTGATAGCCAGATCAGCACGAGCGTTAAAGCCAATCTGCGTCATGTCTGTGTGTACCTGGATAACTTTCGCGCCCTCCGGGATCTGGCGACCGAAGCCGATTCTGAAATCGAATCGGCAACCCAATGCAATGACCACATCGGCTGCCCCGATTGCATTAGTCCGAAGCAGCGGATTTTCAGCCTCGTTGCCGAACAGACCACGGCAATGATTACCCGAGATGCCAACCGGCATCTTCAGATAATCTGACAATTCCGCAATTGCACCCGCATCATCACCAAGCGACCATCGTGCACCTTCATCGACAATCATGGCGGGCTTTTCTGCATTGGCGAGAAGGTTGGCTGCCTCTTCAGCCAGCGCATCATCACCACCGGAGAAGAGATCGGCACGGTAGTTTTGTGGGAATTGGATCTTATCCTCGTCAACCTGAATTCGAGCAAGATCCGTAGGGATCTCGAGATAAACGGGTCCCGGTGCACCGTCCATCGCGTGTCGAAATGCCATGGACACATATTCAGGAATACGACGGGTGTCGGTAATCTTCTTGGCCCACTTGGAACAGGACTCCATCAGTAGCAGGGTTTCCATATCCTGCAGATCACCTCGATCACGCATGCTCATGGCGACGGCGCCACCAATTTGGAGAAGTGGAATATTCAGTGATTGTGCTTCCATCATGCCTGCCGCAGTATTCCCAACACCTGGTCCTGCGGTCGTGCAAACCACAGCCATTTTTCCGGAAGCCCTTGTATAGGCAATCGCCGCATACACAGCGGCACACTCGTGGCGGGTGTCGATAATTTCGATACCCGCTTCGCGCATACCGTAAAATACCGGCATGATGTGCCCGCCGCATAATACAAATGCTTTTTCAATCCCCTCGTTTGCCAGGGCTTTGCCAAATAGATGCCCACCGTCAATCTTGGCCATGCTTGAATCCTCTGCTTAAATGTCCTATTCAAAGTAACTACAAGTACATATCGTGTTTGATCGTATCACAGTCAAGAATTTACAAGACTTGACGAACGTCAAGTTTTTTGATGATCAGACCGGTTCCGTATTTTGCATGACTCTGGAATCCAGGCGCCACAGGCTTGATGTCATCGCCAGCACGGTGATCACGCAAAACATAAGCGCAGAACAGATCATCAGGGCGCTCTCCGGTCCTGCTCGTTCGACCAGAAAACCGCAAAAGACTGCACCGATTGGCCCTGACCCCATAAATGAGAATGAAAAAAATGCCATCATCCGGCCCCGTTGGTCTTCCGGCGCCTGTTCCTGCATGATGGTACGGGCCATGGTCATCGCTACGCCGCCACATGCTCCCCAGGTGAAGATGCAGGCGACCACAAACATAAAACCCAGGCCCAGACCGGCACTCGCTAATGCGACTGAACCTGTCGCATGAGCGATCAACAGAGCCCGGCCTTGCCGATGCAGATCACCAAAGCGCAGCAATGCCGTAATAGTAATCACCAATCCCAATGCGTTGGCTGCGTTTGTCCAGGATAATTCGGTCGAGGATCCTGCGTATATTTCCCGTACTAACAACGGTAAGGTCACGATATATGAGCCCATAAAAAATATTCCCATGGCACAATTTTGGATTACGACAGCGCGCATGTGTGGGGAAGTGCTTACCGTGCGATACCCTACCACGATCGAACGGATCACTTCTTTGAGCAGACTCCGGGTCGAGATGACGGGCCGGAGATTCGGGACATCCAGCCGATAGAAAGCGAATACGCCAGTGAGCATTGAAGCCACCTGAATCAGCAGTATAAATGCAGCACCGATCTGATCAGCGAACGAAGCAGTGATGAAGCCCAGCATTTGTACGCCAAACTGGGTCATGCTGGTTTGCAGAACACGGCGCTGGATCTTGCCGTCAGCCACCTGATTAAGCAGGCCATCCCGGGCCGGTGTAACAAATGCCTGGGCACAACCCATGACAATGGCAAATACAATTATGCTGCTATAGTCCAGGCTTGCTGTAAGCACCTTGGCTACCAGATAGAGAGGCGCCAATGCTGCGATGGTTTGTGCGATCATGACGACTCTTCTGCCGCCATAGTGATCTGCCAGGCTGCCGCCGATCAACATGAACATGGTTGCCGGTATCAACAGGGACATTTGCGCCAGACCCACCATTTTGGGAGACTCATGCAGAACCATGGTGACCAGCCAGGCGAACACCACGGACTGTATGCCGTAGGCATAGAACCAGGAGCCGTTACCGATCAAGTAATGGTGCAATGGTTTCATTGAACTTCGCATGAACGCAAAAAAAGGACACGAAGGATACAGGCTCAGCGGACAGAAGGGAAATCAGCACAGCCAGTGCTCTGATCGAGATTCCTTGCTGAAATGTGTACCGAATTCAGGATTGAATCGCGAATCTCGAGTTTCGGGTAGAATAAAAACGGCGACTGGAAAGAGGATGACAATATGAGATACAAGCTATTGGGTAACAGTGGACTCAGGGTATCGGAGCTGGCGCTGGGTGCGATGACTTTTGGTTCCGAAGAAATAGGCGTCGAGATTGAAGAGAGCCGCAAGGTTTATGATCTGTTCAGGGAATCCGGCGGTAATTTTATCGATACGGCCAATGTTTACGCTGGTGGTCGAAGCGAACAGTTTCTTGCTGAATTCATTGCCGATGAGAGGGATCGAATTGTGTTGGCAACCAAGTTTACCGGCCCCACCCGAAGCAGGGATGTGAATGCCTGGGGAAACAGTCGGAAGACCATGATGGAAGCGGTTGATGCAAGTCTCAAAAGACTCAAAACTGATTACATCGACCTGTACTGGATTCATTCCAGAGATTTTATGACACCCATTGAGGAAGTGATGCGCGGGCTGGATGATCTGGTCAGTATGGGCAAGGTATTGTATGTGGGCGTGTCCGACTCGCCTGCGTGGGTAGTAGCCCAGGCCAATACGCTGGCTGACTGGCGTGGCTGGACGAAATTTGTGGGTCTGCAGATTCGCTATAGCCTGATCGACAGAACCGTTGAAAGAGAACTGCTGCCCATGGCCAAAGCCCTGGATCTGGCGGTTACTCCCTGGGGATGTGTGGGTTCCGGGATTCTGTCAGGGAAATATAATGCTGACCCAAACGCGGCCGGTCGTGCAGCCATGCGTGGGCAGATATCTGATCAGTCCCTGGCCATAGCACAGGAAGTGGTGAATCTTGCGCAGGAGCTGGATCACTCCGCCACTCAGGTGGCCCTGAATTGGGTCAGGCAGGGTGAAGGTGTCATCATACCGCTGGTAGGTGCTCGCAATGCGGATCAGTTAAAGGATAATCTCGGCTGTCTGGAATTTGAACTGACTGAAAAGCAGATGTCCCGGCTCGACGAGATTAGCCAGATAGAATTGGGTTTTCCTCATGATATGCTGAATATGCAGCAGGCACGAAACCGCAAAGTGGATAACCATCGCGCCTGAAGTCAATAACAGACCAGCACGCCGCCGCTTTATTCCGGGTAGAATGGCACTTACTTAAGGGGTTCATCGCTATGAATCGGTCAGAACCGGGAG
>CAZNFE010000170.1:0-6733 GCA_964571945.1 uncultured Pseudomonadales bacterium | reverse complement strand
TGGTGGGTGTTCCTGCCTTTGCAGCGCTGATCTCTTGAGTTCTCTGCTTATCTTAATTGGGTCGTCAGGAAGTTTGTATCTGCCTGGTGACCAGGTTGACCATTTACCGGAGGGGTGTAATCCTGTATTGCCACCACAGCCAAATACACATCTAGTGGTATTTCGACGACGGGAGTAGGCGTAAGTATTGCCTCCCAACATCACGTATTCTTCATTTTCCTTATCAAACATCCCAACCACACAGGATTCAGCACAAAGTTTACAGTCAACACGACCACCGCTTTTACTCCACTCACAGAAACTATCTTCCTGTGGGATGGGTTGGGTTGGCGCCAATTCCGCTGAAGTGACCGTCGTCCCCAAAATGATGGTTGAACCGTAGCCGGGCAATCCCACGTTCCCGGACCAGCCAAATGAAGCCACTCCGGATGCGACGGCAACATATCGATGGCTTATATCAGGCGGCAGGAAGCGGTGCCACAGAGGTACATCCTCTCGATATGTCTGGTTTGCGTCTGTTCCCAATGCGCTATAACCCTCAGCTCTCAGTAATCCCGCCACCTCATTTGAAAGATTTGCAGATTTTGCCAGGGTTCTGATGTTATCTTCTTCGTGGGGCAATCGTTCCTTTTTGCTAATAAACAACCTGATCGCTTCCTTATCGAGTGGCAAAGCAAAACTGACTGCTGACCTGGCTTGCTCCTTGATACCGGAACTCTTGAACAGATAGTCAAGGTCTGCACTAGGCGGCCCACCGTCCAAAGTGTCCTTATTTGCAAAGCCAACCTTGATAGCGCCATTATCTTTGAGAAACTCTTCGATGATACGATTGATACCCATGAGAATACCCTTATCTAACGTTGCTGGTGAATTTAATACCACACAAATCAAATCTGCACAATGACTTCCTGCAGTCAGCTTAAACAGGACACACGCTTTCTACTCGGGTGTCATCTGAAAGGAAAAATAATGGCAAAGGTATCAAGAATACCTGCCGATCATTTATTGATCTTTGCCGTCAACTTAACATGTTCACGAATGAAGGCACACTGACTCTGTCTGCAAGAATCAGGCGCCAGGAATGTTTTGATTCCTCTATGCAGAGAGCCACTGATCAACTTGACTTATTCAACGCAGTGGGCGTTGTTTCAAACTGATCAGGAAACGTACTTTCAACTGGCATAATCTCGCTCACCAGCAGATCGTACCCTGGCATCTCGAGAAACTTCACCTAACAGAGATGCCAGGGGTGCTTGCCATACGGATAACGGTCGTTATGATGATTCACTACGCAACCCGCTTAGACAACAGCCATCTGTGATACTTCTTCTGTGGCATAAAGTTGGCTGCAAAACTCCGCAAGCAACTGTCGATCGGCCGATGTGAAGGTTGGCTCAGATAAAAAAGTTGCAATATTGTCATCAATGTCCGAAGGCACCGAAACACCGATGTTAAACATACAGATGCGTTCATCCTGCAATGCCCAGCGAATTGCTGCGCCTGGCACTCTTGCCATTTTGGCTGCCGCAAAATCCGGAAGCAGATTCTCACCGTTGTGACCCAACATCCAGCCGCCAAGCACTTTCATGGCAACTATGGCCATACCCAGTTCAGCCGCTTTGGAAAGACAGAGTTCCCGGTACTCGAGATTTCCTGAAGACAGCATTGTGTCCATACCTTTATTGAAATAGCCGTAGGCAAGCATCACCTGGTCGAAGCCACCCGTGGATATCATCTCTAACACTTCCCTGAAGGCAACATGGGTTGTGACACCGATCAGTCTACAGATTCCCTCATCGCGAAGTTTGAGCAGTTCATTATGAATCTGCATAGCAACCCTGACACCGACCTCTTCGATAGCCGGTCCGTGAATCTGGATCAGATCGATGTAATCCGTATCGAGTTCGCCAAGAGATGTCTCAATGCTTGCCCTCACCTGCGCCGGATCATGCACGATGACCTTGGTGGCTATGAATGCCTGTTCACGAACCTCCTTGAGTGCCCTGCCCATGATTCCTTCGCTCTCGCCATAAGCCCTGGCGGTATCGAAGAAGCGAATGCCCCGATCGAATGCGTTCCGCACCATGGCAATGCGCTCATCAACGGATGGCAGATCCACACGATAAGCCATATTGAACTGATCGGACATGGCAGATCCGCCCATTCCGAGAATTGGCATTGCCGGTCCATTGGTGCCAAATTTCCTGGTAACAATCGGATCGCTCATGCTGGTCTTTCCTGTTGCAAAATGATTGTGCAGATACAGTACACAAGCATTCTACTTATTGCGAGCAGGAGATGCGTCATTTCATGTGTATCGGATTCATACAGGTCCTTTCTCGTACCGGGCAAACCAGCTCGCGATGAAGCTCTATTCCGGCATCGGCCAGGCTGCAGCATAAAGATAAGACTTCGGATCCGACAGTGGGTTTAAGTTTTCATGGCGCGTTCTGGAGTATGATGGATCGGCGCCGGGCGTATGAAGTTATTTCTGCGCGAGTCCGAAATCAGTCCGTAAGTAGCAGCGCAACCTGACAGTGTGTATGTCGACTCAATGACATGCTGGCAGTTGCCGGTGTTTCGATGATTCACTTGACTCTCACCCTGAATTTTGTTAGAAATTTTCCGGATATTGTGGAACACGCACATCGATTTCTGCGAGATGCGGTGCCGAAATAAATTTCGCAATATTCGAAACAGGGACGTCGTAGTATTACCGATGGAAGACGCTACGCCTGCCCTTGGTCATACTTTCCCTATTAGTTATATGGCGTTACAGCACCCTTGTTTGCGGAGTTTATCCGCTTGGATGGGAGAACTGTATATGCATAACAGACAGAAAGTATGTCTCGCCGCTACCCTCTTTGTGGTTTTTATCGTGGGCATGACCTCTCAGATGACCCTGGCTGAGAAACGCGAGATCGAAGAAATTATCGTCACCGCTGAAAAGCGTGAAGCCACGGTGTCCGACACCTCGATCTCCATCACTGCATTCAGCGATGAGATGGTCGAAGACCTGGGTATTCAGAGTGCCGACGAGATGATCAACTACATCCCGGCAACCACCCGGGATGCATACGATATTCGTATTCGCGGCATTGGTCGAAACTACCGGAGTCTGGGAGGTGACCCTGGTGTTGCAACCTACTACAACGGCGTCTATTCCGAAGATTTCGGTATTGCCGCAACCGAGAACGCGCTTTACGACCTTGAGCGCATCGAAGTGCTGCGGGGACCCCAGGGAACACTCTATGGACGAAATTCCATCGGTGGTGCCCTCAATTACATCACCCGGCAACCCACCTTCGACTGGACGGGTGAACTTCGCACGCAAATCGGGAATTACAATCAGCGTCAGTATTACGGGGCGATTTCCGGACCCATCGTCGGTGATGTGCTGGCTATGCGTGTGACGGGGAGTAAAATTTTCCGGGATGGTGACGTAGACGGCCAGGTGGGCACCGAAGACATTAACTCCGTGCATGATGCCAACGTCGCCATCGCTTTCAAGTGGCGACCAACCAGCAGTATTGAAGCGAACATGCGCTGGAACGACCGGGAATCGAGCCGCCGGATTGGCGGCACAGGGTTTTTGATCGATGAAGGGCGACCCGGAGAGCGGGGGGTGCGGAACACCGATATTTACCACGCTGAACTGACCCCGGTCGCCGAGGGTACACCCGGTGCAATTGCCTACACTCATCCGGTTACCGGCGAAGCCATCTGGGGTGCGTACACGCGACCCGGTCTCGACGGAAATGGTTGCTGGCCCTGCCTGCCGAGAGCGGCCCATCATGCCACGGGGCTGGCACTGAACAGCCCGGACGACCTGGATGATGTAGAGCGAATTGCCTGGACTAATGGCGGTAACTGGGAAGCATTTACCCACAACGCCGTGTCCTTCGACATCACCTGGGACATCACCGAGCGAACGGCACTGAAGTATATCTACGGTTACTGGGATCAGTTGTATCAGTACGATATCGACTACGACAAGTCCAGCAGTGACTTCAGTAACTTCAGGTATCTGGATGCAGAGAGCGCCCGTGGGTTTTCCCACGAACTGCAATTGCTCTGGAACATCGGTGATAACCTGAGCCTGACCTCGGGTGCCTACATGTTCTTCTCGCATCGCAATCAGAACTGGGGCATGGTCAACGACACGGCCCAGGGCCGTATTGTCAACCCGGTTAACTACGGGTACCTGGAAGACTGGATTTCCGGCATCTACTCGAACTGGGCGCCCCACGGCAGCCATCCGAGATTGCAGGAAGGAACCCGGTTCATCAACCGCACCGGTCGTTGGGAAGGTGACCCGGATGGATATTACTACCATCATAACAACAAGCTGGACAACACCTCTTACGCCATTTTTACCCAGGCGGTCTATACCTTCAACGATCAATGGGCTTTGACCGTGGGGTTGCGCTGGGCACAGGACAACAAGGAAGCCCTGGAAGACCGGGGCGGTTATTTCGAACAGGTTGTCGGTACCGGTGGATTTATGGATTACATCGTCTCATCACTACCAGCCTATGGGGCCTATGTGGGCTATGAAGGTCTGACCTACCTGGGTGCGGTGAATTACATGATGGGTAATGCCATCATCACCTACGATGCCAGCAATCCCATCATCCCCACCTGTGCACTGGATGACCCGGATTGCGCCACACCGCTGCGCCTGGGCGGTATTCCCTTCGGCTGGCAGAGCGAGACGTATGGTAAACACACCTGGGATGACATCACCTATCGGGTCAATGTTGACTGGACACCCTCGGACAATACGCTGCTCTATTTCGGTGCCACCAAGGGGTACCGTTCCGGCGGCTATGCCCTGGGAGTTGCCGATGGTCGGGACGTACCCCGTGGTGCCGATGGCATTCCCACGGGTGTGGAAGGAACAGATGTGAGCCCGCCTTTCAGTTATGATCCTGAAACCGTGGTTGCCTGGGAACTGGGCTACAAGTCGATGTTGCTGAACAATACACTGCAATTCTTCGCCAGCATCTACTCCTATGACTACGAAGGCTACCAGGACGAAAATAATATATGGGATCCCATAAGGATGCAGGGCATAACCGTGGTGACCAACACGGGTCAAGCCACTAACAAGGGTTTGGAAATGGAACTCACGTGGTTGCCGACGGATTCATTGACTATCGGCAGCAACTACAGTTACACCATCGCCGAATATGACGAGGATTATTTCGTCGTAGACGATGACGATCCAAACATCGTTCCGTCACTCGTCGGCGCTGTGGCCGATGCACCAGATCTCTATTCGAAAAATGTGAAAGGCAACCAGATCAAGAGAATTCCCAAGAACAAGGGGGTGATCTGGGGCTCTTATCGAATCAATATGGCATCTGGTACTATCGATCTGCAGGCCACCTGGTCGTATACTGGTGAGTATGACAACGGATACCGGGGTCGGGATGTTGACCAGGTTCCCTCCAGAACCCAGACCGATGTAGGTATTCTCTGGACCGATACCAGGGACCTCTGGCGGGTTCGTGCCTTCGCCGATAATGTCTTCGATGAGAAGAACCTGAGTGCCATAGGCCAGGGAGGCGAAGGCTCCAACTGGGCTCTGAGCGCCGGCCGTCTGGCGCCCAGGATGTATGGCCTCAATGTGATTCGCAAATTCAACTGATAGATGCTGCTTCGGCAGCGTACAGGGCGGAAAAAGGGCCGGTTGATACCGGCTCTTTTTTGCTTCAATTCGCTCGAGTAATCCCTTGAGGTGGTGATCTTGCCTGCGCTCCTCTCTTTCCGCAGCTCGCCCAAATATCGTCACAGCGATTTGGCCGGGTAATGTGTTTGACGATGGAGAAATCTCGTTATAACCTGCGCTGTACTACTCGGTATAGTGCTCCACCCACAGGGAAGTAAGAAAGGAGTCAGCATCGGCCTTTAGTGGCTGATAATATAAATACAGGAGAACGATATGCAGAGATCCCTACTCATTGATCCCGACAAGTGCACGGGTTGCATTCAGTGTGAACTCGCCTGTTCATTGGAAAACGAGGGCATATTCAACCCTTCAAAATCAAGAATTCGGGTCTTTACATTCCATGAGGAAGGTCGTTTTGTCCCATACACCTGTACCCAGTGCGCGGAAGCCTGGTGTATGCAGGCCTGTCCGGTTGATGCCATCGCCTTTGATGCCGAAAACGGCGCCAAAGTCATATTGGAATCCGCGTGTGTCGGCTGCAAGGTCTGCACCATTGCCTGTCCATTCGGTACCGTTAATTACAATACCGATACCGGCAAGGTCATCAAGTGCGATCTGTGTGGGGGTGATCCTGCCTGTGCCAAAGCATGCCCCACCGCGGCCATCACCTATGTGGACGCAGATCAAACGGGTTATGAAAAAATGCGCAATTGGGCCGGTAAAACCGATGCCGGTGCAACGGCAAATCCCTGAATCGGAGGAACACAAAAATGGCCTGGACAGGAAAAATTCTACGAATCGATCTAACCAACACGACATGTTCCACCGAGGACCTGAATAGAGACTGGGCGCAAGCCTATCTGGGTCAACGTGGACTGGCGACCAAGTACCTGGCAGAGGAAATGGATGCAGCGGTAGATGCATTAAGCCCCGACAATAAGATGATCATGACCACCGGACCCTTGACCGGCACCATGGCATCGACAGCGGGTCGCTACTCCGTAGTCACCCAGAGCCCGCTGACCATCGACGCGCCCGTGATCGATACGGAAGGCGGCA
>CAZNFE010000169.1:0-6754 GCA_964571945.1 uncultured Pseudomonadales bacterium | reverse complement strand
CACCAACTTTGCAACTCTGGTCCCCGAACTGAACGGTTTTACCTTCCGAACGGCTGCTGGCCAGGGGATACAGGTTATCGATAGGGAAATTTCGCTCTGCCAATATCTGCAGCATGGCTTCACCCACGGCGCCTGTTGCACCAACTACTGCCACACTATACTTCTTCATCAGGATTCTCCTGGACAATTTTTCATTCACACCTGGAACTATGCAGTGACTATTCACTTTACCATTGCAGTGGTTACATTGCGCTGCAGACACCGCTGCCGGGATGCACTCAAAGAACCGGCTGAGGATCACATTGCTACTGAAATCACAGCGGCCGCATTTTACTGTAGCCAACCAGATTTTGCCCTGCCTAATTGCTCTTTTTTGCTATTTATGTGGCAAATCTCTGCCAAAAACTGACTTGCTGGCAGCACTTTCCCTCGATTTTGACGACCCATATCGAGCAGGAGCACCATGTCTTAATGCAGATCAGCCCGTAACATTTCCCTGATCGGACCCGGGTATGACCGGTGTAATCAGCTTCACGTCCCTGTTCTGGGCTCTGTTTCGCAGTAAATGATCCATCAACACGATAGCGAGCATTGCCTCCGCAATCGGTACCGCTCTTAGACCGACACAAGGGTCATGACGTCCTTTGGTTACTACTGCAACTGATTCGCCCGCGACATTCAGGCTATCAATCGATTGCGGAATGCTGGAGGTTGGTTTCAGCGCCAGGCTTACCACGATGTCCTGTCCGGACGAGATCCCTCCGAGGACACCACCCGCGTTGTTCGACTTGAACCCCGCTGCTGTAAGCTGATCCCGATGTGCTGAACCCAGCTGCGTTATTGACTCGAATCCCGCTCCAATCTCCACTCCTTTGACCGCATTGATGCCCATTAGAGCTGCGGCAATATCAGCATCCAGTTTGTCAAATACCGGTTCTCCAAGGCCAGGCATCAACCCACTGGCAACCACAGTAACTTTTGCCCCAATGGAATCGCCCGCTCGGCGAAGATCATCCAGCAATACTTCCATTTCCGGGACTTTGGTCGGATCCGGACAGAAAAACGGATTGGATTCGATACTGGCCCAGTCAATGGATTCCACTGCAATGTCGCCCACTTGAGCCAGGTAGCCTCGAACCAGAATACCGCTTGATTCCAGCAGATACTTTTTCGCTATGGATCCGGCTGCCACACGCATGGCGGTCTCTCTTGCGGAGGCTCTGCCACCGCCACGGTAGTCACGAAAACCATATTTTTGCTGATAGGTATAATCCGCGTGCCCCGGTCGAAATTGATCTTTGATATTCTCGTAATCAGTTGATCTTTGATCTGTATTTTCGATCATCAAACCAATTGGAGTACCAGTGGTCTTACCTTCAAAGACCCCCGAGAGAATTCGTACCCGGTCATCTTCCCGGCGTTGCGATGTATATCTGGAAGTACCGGGTCTTCTTCGATCCAGGTCCACCTGCAAATCTTCTTCGGTCAATTCCATACCGGGCGGGCAACCATCAACCACACATCCCAACGCTGGCCCATGACTCTCGCCATATGTGGTAACCGTAAATACTTTGCCGATACTATTACCGGACATGCCTCTCTCCAATCACCCTGAATATATTTATTATACCGGTATCAGGTATACAAATACGCGGTTTTTCCAGCAGCATAGATGCCTTACCGCAACTGCCCGGATTCCAGAATAAATACCCCATGACCACCTCGTTCAAACGTAGCCCAGGTAAACGGCAAATCTGGATATCGCTGTACTACTGCCGATTCCGAGTTTCCAACCTCAACGACCAGCAGTCCTGTCTCGTTTAAGTAGTTTTTGGCGCTTTGTAAAACTCTGCTGACCAGATCCAGGCCATCCGCCCCCCCTGCAAGAGCAATGCCCGGTTCATGAGTAAACTCCAGCGGCATCGAGTCCAGATCCTCAGCGTCCACGTAGGGGGGATTGCTAACAATAAGATCATACGATGTATGCGTCAGCGACTCGAACAGATCGGAACGCAGACAATTCACACGTGACCCCACACCATGCTTCGTTATGTTGATGGCCGCCACTTGTAATGCATCATGGCTGACATCCACTAAATCCACACTGGCATTGGGAAAAGCTTTTGCACAAGCGATGCCGATACAACCGGAACCACAACACAGATCCAGAATCCGGATTACCGAAATGCCATCATCCAGCCAGGGACTGAATCGGTTCGCAATCAATTCCGCGATAGGTGACCTTGGAATAATGACTCGCTCATCCACATAATAAGGCTCACCGCAGAACCAGGCTTGCCGTGTCAGATATGGTACAGGTATGCGTCGTTTCACCCTGGTGTAGAACATTTCTTGAATTTTATCGACGGAATCGGTATCAAGCTGCATGCGGGCGTATTCCCGACTGTTCTGGTAATCGACACCGATGCCGTACAGCACAATAGCAACGCTCTCATCCCAGGCATTGTCTGTCCCATGACCAAGGTAAATCTCTGATTGCAACAGATACTGCTCTCCCCATCGCACCAGCTGTGCAACGCTTCGGATCGACTGATTTATGTCGGACATCTATCCCCTCAAAAAAACCTTTACCACTTCTGGACAATGACTTAGGGTACCCTTTCCTCTATCCAAGTCCACAAGAAAAAGTCTATGAAAGATGCATTTCGAAAGATCATCGAACTGGTGGGTGAAGATCCAACCAGACATGGTTTGTCTGATACGCCATTCCGCGCTGCCAAAGCAATGCAGTTTCTCACACAAGGTTATGCACAGACACTGGAGGATGTTGTCAACGATGCTCTTTTTGAATCTGATACAAACGAAATGGTGATTGTCCAGGACATTGAACTGTTCTCACTTTGCGAGCATCATCTGCTGCCATTCATCGGCAAGTGCCATGTCGCTTATATTCCATCGAAGCGTGTCATTGGATTATCCAAGGTTGCCCGCATCGTGGATATGTATGCACAACGTTTTCAAATTCAGGAGAATCTCAGTAAACAAATCGCAGACGCCATTCAATCCGTCACCGATGCCACTGGCGTAGGCGTTATTATTGAAGCGCAACACATGTGCATGATGATGAGAGGTGTGCAGAAGCAAAACTCCATCATGAAGACTTCGGTTATGCTGGGTGCCTTTCGCAATAATGTGAGTACACGAATGGAATTCCTCCAGCTACTGAAAAATACCTGAACGGCAATACAGGTTCAGCTGAGAAGATCTGTCCGGTCAGGGCTGTTGCAATACCAGATCGATGAGGTTATCTGACATTCCTTTCACCGGGCCAAGCGGACCTATTCCCTGTGCAGATAATCGATCCGCAGCAATACCACTCTGCACCAGTCTGCTGCGCAATTGTTCAGCTCTTTGTGCGCTCAGCTTCATGCTGGCACCGAGCTCTTTCTCTCGACCACCATGGCCGACGATATAGACTTCCAGGGCTGAGTTGATGTTCAGCAACTCAATCAGATTGTTGATCACCTGCGGGTTGTCCACAAGACGATTGTGCTGATCAAATCGGATGCCTTCCAGGTGCAGAATACCATCCGACATTAACAGCTCAAGCATCGTGGCTGCATCCATACCTGCCCTCAATTGGGCTTCGACTACCTCCAGATGTGCATACACTCGTCTGTTACCCCGTTGAATCGTATATACGGTAACCAGTATCTGCTGACCACTAACCATGAATCTTCCAACCAGTAAAAACTGATGCTCATCCGGACCATACAAATCAGCTCTGTGGAAAATCGAATTCGCCCAGTATTCACTACTGCCACAGTCTCTCTGCTGACAAGCGAACAAGATCTCTCCCCGTTCAGCAAACTGCGCTTTGAAATGCTCGAACACATCTTCGCTCCGAATACGATCAGGAATTCGATAGGTGATTCTGGTTACTTTGCCATCCACCCTGCGGGACTTTTTGGGAGATAACACATTTCTGATCTTTTTCAACGAACCCAGTATCAGCGTATATGGCACAGCACCGGCTGAGTTTTCAAAAGCAATGATGTGTGATCGGGGGTATCGCTGCAGCACATCCAGATCTGATGATCCGGGAATATCTGTAGTGGCTTCACTGGCATACAAATTATGCGGATTGGGCATTAAGATCAGTACACTCAACGCCATCAATGGCACTACAATCAATGCATCGGCTAACCGGCTGAACTTCATCATTTCCCCTTTCGACCTGAGTGTGGAGCCTGCCGTACATTTCCAGGACCACATCAAGTCCGCAAACTAATCATTGTAAACCAGGCGACAGATACTTTCACAGTTCAGCAGCAAGCCGCCAAAGGAAGATATTTATCTGCCCTTGGTGGCTGGTTGATTCAACTCAAACTCAACATCTGTCGCCATATCTCCTGTCATTAGTGCCTGTATCACTTCAGCGACATTTTTATCCGCATATAAAATGTCATACAGCCCGCTGACTAATGGCATGTATATATCCAACTCATCCGTTTTGTGTTTTACCAACCGAACCGTATTGATCCCTTCTGCTAATCTACCCAGGATCTTCACAGCATCGGTCAAGGACTTTCCCGAACCGATCAGGTAACCGATCTGATAATTTCTGCTCAACGGAGAACTACAGGTGACCGTCAGGTCTCCAACCCCTGCCAAACCAAGAAAAGTCAGGGGATTGGCTCCCATACTTTTGGCAAAACGGCTCATTTCAGCCAGGCTCCTGGTCAACAGCATGCCCTGGGTGTTCTGACCAACACCCAACGCAGCAGCGAAACCTGCTGCAATTGCATAGATATTCTTCAATGCACCAGCAAGCTCTACACCGTAGATATCATCACTGGAATAGACTCGAAAATATTCGGTATGGAGTGCCTGCTGGACTTCCGCGTTAAGGCTGGCATCTTCACTGGCAACTACCGTGGCAGTTGGTTGCTGCTGTGCGATTTCCTCAGCGAGATTGGGTCCACTCAATACACATACACGGGCGTGAGGAACCTCCTGCCTTAATATCTGGCTCATCAACGTGAAGCCATCCGCTTCGATGCCCTTGGTTGTGCTGATAAGTGAAACCTCATGTCTGAACAGGTGTTTGACATCCTCTATTAATTTTCTGAAGGCGGTACTGGGTACTGAAACGAAAACCATGTCGCTCTCAGCCACACAATCTTCCGTCCTGTGAGTAAGTTTCAATTCATGGTGTAGTGGATACCCTGGCAGGGAGCGTTGATTTTCACCACTGCTTCGCATCGCAACTGCCTGTTGCTCATCTCGGGTCCAGAGGTACACCTGGTGACCGTTGCCTGCAAGAATATTTGCGATGACGGTCCCAAACATGCCAGCACCAAGTACCGTTATGGTGTGCTTGCTTTTGTTCTTCAATTCGTGAACCTCAATAGCTGGAAAGTAAGCTTGTGCTTGTTGCAAGCAGGTATTCAAATCCGGTGGAGCAATGCGCATCTTACGATGATAACTTATCGCAGAGTCACGACTCTCCCGCCTAGTCATTATATACACTGGATACAAATGTGATAGCTAATAAACTGGTCTAGCAAGAGTTTGTAACTGGTTGCTATATATACGATTTAGCCAAAAAAACACCGGCTTGAACGATGTACATTCCCGGACTTTCGTAGTATCTTGCCACATCAGGCAAACTTGTTACTATAGGCGCTACATTTGTCCCCTTTAATTGCTGAACTACAACAAACATCCGTTGCCCAACTCGGAGAATTGGCCGGCCAGGTGCTCGAAAAGGCAAATGTGGAGGTATTCTCCGCCCAGTCTGTCGATAGCGCCACTGTAATCAGCCAGTTTACCAGCCAGATTGATGAGCTGTTTGCCATCTTGCAAGGCAAAGAAGTTACCACTGAACAACCAGACGATGCCATCAACTTCGACAACCTCACGCTGGTCCTTGATGAAGAACTCGATGTTCTGGTTGCCGTGGAGGGCATGGTCGCCTCTGCGCGTAACAAATTTTTGCCGGCTTTCGTCAGTTTCAATACTCGCCTGAATTCGCTGATTGAAGATCGAGTGGTCGACGAGGCAAATAATCCACTGGATCCCGGGAACATCTTTGAAGCCTTCAGGAACTCCACCAAATCTCTGCGTATGGATGCATCGCAATCGCTGAAAGTTTCCCGATTATTCAATCGCTTAGTCTTGTGGGAGTGGGGTACGGTACTAGATGCTGCCAATCAAATCCTGATCGATCACGATATCTTGCCAGACATCGGAGATGAGCCAAAACTCAGTCCTGTCAAAGCAAACAGCCGGGCGGCACCCAGAAGCAGCGTGAAACCGGAAGAAACTACCAATTTCGGTATGACGCCCACTGAATCCGTGGCGGCTGAACCCTACCAGGAAGGAAAAGAAAATCCGGAACTATTCTCCCTGATGCAAAATTTGATGCATGCGCCAGAAGGGCCTGCGCCTACGCCTGCATCAGGAATACCGACCGATGCGCAGGCACAGGCGGGAACAATCCCAGGTGGTTCGGGAAGAAATTATGTCATCCCTGCTGAAATGCTCTCTCCTGAATTGCTGCGTGGGAATGCTGCTACCACCATTGCACCCGATCAACATGTCGAGGTGGTGGACCAAAAACAACTCTTCGGTGTGTTGTCCAATATCCAGGACACACTGGCGCGCCTGCCACAGGTGCAACCCAATGAGCAAACCCGTAGTCCAGATGAGACTGAGACCCCCGATATTGAGAAGTCCATTGCAGAGATTTTGCAGGCTGATGAAGAAGACGGCGTAGTGAATGCAATGG
>CAZNFE010000168.1:0-6764 GCA_964571945.1 uncultured Pseudomonadales bacterium | reverse complement strand
CTGGTGTGATTTGACATTGCTGCGCTATCGGCTGCGTCAGAATTTCCACAGTATATTCGTGTTGACTGGGTATAGTCGTCAGGAACGCGAATGAACCGTCACTGGTGATGCTGAGATTCTCTGTTTGATTGAGCGATAATAGCAATGTCCCATTGAGACCGGTTACGGTACCGGCGAGACCATATTCAGTGAAACAATCAACGAGAATATTGGTGACCGCTTTCGCATCAACGGTTCCTTCGCCCTCGGTAATTTCACACTGTTGGTTTTCCGGCTGCGAAACGATTGTCACCAGGTAACCGTCCCTGGATGGTATTTTATCCGGAAAAGTAAATGTGCCGTCATTGGTGATATCCAGCGTATCCATCGCATTATTGGCAAGCACAAGAGTGCCCGTTAAACCGGAAACAGTGCCTCCGATGGCGAAGGTTTCCGGTGCTGGATTGCCGGGTGACGGGGGATTGGGCGTGATCCCGCTGCTTCCGCCACCGCCGCTGCAGGCGGCCAGGTGCAACAAAGCCAGGATTAATGCTATTTTGCGCAGATTCATCGTTATTGTGTTACAGGTGGTTCGGTATAGGTTTAAAAAGTCCATCGTCGGTACTGTATCAGAAGTATACCTGCCGTCTAACCTGCCTGATCAGCGATAGCTTGAAAAAAAGTGTAGAATTTCGTCCTGCTCAACCAGGTTCCGCTAGTTCCCCGGCAGCCCAGACAGGCTTTTGCAATGAATGTCATGCTATTCACTTCTGAAGATATCGTAACAGAGTATTCCGGGACCCGATTCAGGGTGCAATTTACAGATTCGCGGAAGCTTGACCATATTCAAAAAATTCTGAAGTCCAGCAAGGGAGACATACTTCGCGTTGGACTCTTGAATGGCCACCTCGGCGAGGGTGTAATTTGCCAGATTACTGCACAGAAAGTTTTGCTCGATGTCGATTTGAACACAGCGCCACCATTGCCTTCTCCGCTGACGCTGTTACTCGCGTTGCCTCGCCCATTGGTTGTCCGGCGCATACTGGCTGATGTGACCAGTTTTGGCGTAAAGAGGATTTGTTTGTTTCAGTCGAAACGCGTGGAAAAGAGTTTTTGGCAAAGCCCGGTGCTGGAAGAGCCAGCCATCACAGCCCAATTGATCAAGGGACTGGAGCAAGGCAGGGATTCAGTCATGCCCATTGTGGAAAAGTATCCTGATTTCCAGGAAATTTTAAGCCATGAAATGATGGCGTCGATTAAGGGTGCTGCGGCTGAACAGGATGCCTACCTGGCACAGCCAGGTGCGGCACAGCACCTGCCGGAGAGGATTACCAAACCAACGCTGATAACCATTGGTCCGGAGGGAGGATTGCTGGCCAGTGAAGTGTCAGATCTTCAGGATCGGGGGTTTCAACCGGTCAGTCTGGGGCCGCGCCTGTTGCGTGTAGAGACCTCGGTTAGTGCTGTAATGGGACGTCTGGGAATTCCGTGACAGGCTGCTAGATAATAATCCAGTACCGGGAGATCGATTTATCCTTCGATTTCTCGATCACACCACCATTGGCTTCGATCACAAGACGTGAGCGATCATTGCTCGACAGGCAGGTCAGCAGGATGCGACCGCTCACGAAGTTTTTTACTTCTGCCAGTGTCAATTCGAGAATTTTGTTGCCCAGACCCGTTCCTCTTGCAGACGGGCGAATAGCATAGCTGACGTGTCCGCCTTCCCTGAGCAGATCAGGAGTTAACATATGATTGAAACGGGCGATTCCAACGGGTTTTTCGTTCTCGAACAGCCAATAAGTAGTCATGGGTACCCGACCTTCGCTTAGACCGGCACCTTTTGATTCAGCGAGCAGACCAGACACATAATCGGTAAATTCCTCGAAACTCAGGCCGTGAGCGGGATTGAGAAATCCCGTCTCTTCTCTGGGTAACTCGTTATGCATCTCATAGAGATCTGAAAGATCCTCGTTGCTGGATGCTTTTCTCAATTCCAAAACCGACATGCAGTTCTCTGTTCAGAGGTTCATAGTCATCGGATCTTGCATTGTACGGCACCAGATCAATTCGTAAACCTCTAAATTTCCGGCCGGATAGGTAAATTGTTGTCCCATCGAAGGCGCAAACACCGCACTCGTAATTCACGCTTGATCTTGCAAGTTTTCCGTATATATGCGATTTTCGGGGCAGAATCGGTTGTACTGTAGGGGTAATCGAAAATCCGTACAATAGGTACGTGGCCGATAGCACTATCCATTGTAAAAAGGATGTTTTTACATGACTCGAGTTGACGAAAAAGTTCTCAATGGCAGGGTGTCAGGCATTTGTGACCCGAAATATCAGAGGATTGCTGAATCATTCATCGCAAATTTCAATCAGCGAGAGGAAGTTGGTGCCAGTGTGTGTATGCGCATCGAAGGGGAACCAGTGGTTGACCTGTGGGGAGGTATGTTCGCGACCAACACCGATAAAGCCTGGGAAGAAGATACCGTATCCATCATTTTTTCCTGTACAAAAGCCGCAACTGCTCTGTGCGCTCAATTGCTGATAGATCGAGGAGAACTGGATTTGTATGCGCCGGTAGTCAACTACTGGCCAGAATTCGGCAAGCATGGAAAAGAGCATGTCACCGTTCTTATGATGTTAAATCATTCGGTTGGCTTACCGGCGTTTCGTGATCCAATCAAACCGGGGGGATATTGCGACTGGGATTACATGGTGAAACGTTTGCAAGAGGAAGAAACATTCTGGGAGCCGGGCACCAGAAATGGTTACCATATGACCAGTTTTGGCTGGACAGTGGGAGAATTGGTACGACGTGTTTCCGGTGTATCACTTGGCACCTTCTTCAAGAATGAGCTGGCTGATTTGCTGGACCTGGATTTCTGGATTGGTTTACCGGAAGAGATCGAGAATCGTGTATCACCCATTATTCCCATGGTACCGGACCGGGAAGGACCGGTATCGGATTTTGTTAAGTCGCTGCTGAGTGATCCGAAATCTATCTCAAGCCTGGCCTGGTTGAACTCTGGCGGGCATCATGCCAAAACCGATTCTCGAGAAGCGCACGCTGCAGAAATCGGCGGAGGAGGGGGTATTGCCAATGCGCGTTCCCTGTCAAAGATGTACGTGCCGTTGGCAAATCAGGGTATGTTCAACGGGAAACGCGTCATATCCAATGAGACCATCACGCGTATGAGCCAGGTTTCCATGGCTACTCAAAGAGATGCAACGCTCTTGATTCCGACCAGATTTGCCCAGGGATTTATGAAATCCATGGACAATCGAAACGGAAAACCGGGTAACACGGATTCCGCTATCCTGGGTGGTGCAGCATTTGGTCATGCGGGAGCAGGAGGCAGTATTGGATTTGCAGATCCAGATGAAAACATGGCGTTTTCATATACCATGAATAAGATGGGGTTGGGTATATTGCTGAACGAACGTGGTCAGTCGTTAGTGGATGCGGCATATTTGACACTTGGCTACACCACGAATGCCCCGGGCATCTGGATTAAGTAACTCTTTTGCTATGGTTTGTTCCATGTTGAATAGGACAGATACAATGTGGCGCAATGGAAGTGGAAATAACAAGCACATAGAAGAATTATATGCGTGAGTCGGATCATCAAGCTAATGGGTCAAACCCGGAAAACAGAGCCAGGCCGGTTTGGAATAACAGATCCGCAATAGCAGCCATAGCAACATCGTTCGTAGTGGGTCTGTTGGCATCCCTGGCGCTGCGAGACGGTTCGCAGGCAGTTCAGCAGCATGCCGGTGAGGGGCTGCAGCAAGTTAAGATTAACTGGCGGGTACCGATAGCCTTCAGTACGAATCTGCCAGCACTGGGTGACAACATCGTGTTTGTATCTGATGCTTTGAAGAATGCTACAAATGGTCGGATCAACCTGCAGATATTCGAACCAGGTATGCTGACACCGCCGTTTAGTATCACCGAGGGTGTGCGTGACGGCAAAATAAGTGCTGGATATACATGGCTGGGATATGATCAGGGACGCATACCTGCCACACCACTCCTATCAGCGGTTCCGTTTGGTATGGAACCCTGGGAATACACTGCATGGTACTTTGAAGATGATGGCAAAGTACTGACCGAAGAATTGTACCTCCCACATAACATTCATCCGGTACTATGTGGTTTGATCAGTCCTGAAACAGCCGGTTGGTTTCGGTTTAAAGTAGAATCACTGGATGATATCAAGGGGTTAAAGATTCGATTTGCCGGTTTGGGTGGCAAGGTTATGGAAAGGCTCGGTGCCTCCGTTACCATGTTGCCAGGGGGAGAGATCTTCCAGGCGCTTGAAAAAGGGGCGATCGATGCTACCGAATTTTCAATACCGGCTGTGGATCAGACGCTGGGCTTTGATAAGGTGGCAAAATTTAATTATTTCCCCGGATGGCACCAGACATTCACTGCGTTTCATCTGGTCGTGAACAGCAATGTATGGGCTGCACTGAGCGCAGCTGATCAAGCCATGATAGAAATGGCCTGCACAGCGGGAGTAACGCGCAATCTAGCCCGCGCTGAAGCTATTGAGGGAGAAATCATTGCAGGTTATCCGGCGAAAGGTGTCACGCCCGTCAAGTTCAATAATAAAATTTTGTCACAACTCCGCCAGGTTACCCGGGAAGTCCTGGCAGAAGAGGCTGCCGCAGATGCAGATTTCGATCGTATCTACAAGTCTCAACTGGCTTTCCTCAAGACCTATAACCGCTGGAAGAATCTGGCATTTCTCGATCGAGATTTCTAGGGGTTTGCTAAATTGAATAACCCCGGCAGCGAAGCAGAAAGTCAATTCGACCTGGATGAACTATCCAGCCATCTGCAGCTTCCACAAACCAGGATATCCAGTCGCATTGAAAAGGTGTCGAATCTTTTCGGTGAAACGGTCTCCTGGCTCTGGATCGTGTTACTCGTGGTGGTGGTACTCAACGTCATTATGCGATATTTGTTCGGTGAAGGAAGAATTGAATTTGAAGAGATTCAGTGGCACCTGTATTCGATCGGATTTCTCATGGGACTTTCCTATGGTGTCAGCACGGATAGCCATATCCGCGTGGATGTTCTTAGCGAGAAGATGAGTCTCCGGATGCGTGCCTGGATCGAACTGTATGGTATTTTGTTGCTGTTACTGCCATTCATTATCCTGGTAATTACCTATTCGGTGCCGTTCGTTGAATATTCTTTCGACACAGCGGAACGGTCGGAGTCGCCTGCCGGACTTCCGTACCGCTGGTTGATTAAGTCAATGTTGCTGCTGGGCTTTATTTTTCTTGGGCTTGCAGTATTTGCCAGACTGACTCGCGTGTCATGTTATCTGTTTGGATTTCCCGATAGATTTCGGAACCGGGGAGATACGGGATGACGACTGGCGATATCCTCTCTGCACTGATGTTCTTGTCATTTATCCTGCTGATCTTTACGGGATTTCCCGTCGCATGGGTGTTAGGCGGTTTGGCAGTTCTATTCACAGCCATTGGCATCGTAGCCAGAATAGATTTTGGGCTAGACGTGAGTATGGACTGGGCATATGCCTCACTCACGGTAGACAGAATATGGAACATAATGAATAACTGGGTGCTGGTAGCGTTGCCCTTGTTCATATTCATGGGATTGATGCTGGATCGATCTGGTGTAGCGCACAATCTTATGCACAACTTTACGCGATTGTTTGGTCGCATCAGGGGTGGACTCGCCGTTACCGTTGCTGTGATCGGAATTATGCTGGCAGCTTCAACTGGCATCATAGGTGCATCAGTTGTATTGTTAGCGTTACTCGGATTACCCATCATGCTGAAACAAGGATACCAGCCGGAGCTGGCTGCGGGTACCGTTTGTGCAGTCGGCACGCTGGGTATCCTGGTTCCTCCGAGCATTATGTTGGTTCTGATGGCCGATAGACTGGCGATCCCGGTGGGTGACCTGTTTCTCGGTGCGCTATTCCCGGGTTTGCTGCTGGGCGGATTATTTGTCAGCTATATTCTGATCCTCGCGTATCTGAAACCTGAACTGGCACCTGTTCCGGATGATGCCCCAGGTGTTAGTGGAAAAATACTTGTGCAGGTGTTGCTATCTGTGCTTGCACCAGCGGGCTTGATTCTCTCGGTTCTCGGAAGCATCTTCTTCGGTATTGCCACACCAACAGAAGCCGCTGGTGTGGGTGCATTTGGCGCAACGCTGTTGGCGGTGATGAATCATGAGGTCAACCACCGCATGTTGCGTGACGTGGTCAAGGAAACCACCAAAACTACCGCATATATATTTGCGATCTTTGTGGGTGCCACGGCTTTTTCAGTGGTTCTTCGTGGTCTTGGCGGAGACGAATTGATTAGCGGTTTGCTGAAAGGTCTGCCTTTTGGTCCAACGGGCATTCTGCTCTCAATTCTCTTCGTGACATTTTTGCTGGGGTTTTTTCTTGACTGGATTGAAATTACATTGATTATACTGCCGCTGGTGTCTCCGGTTGTGCTGGACCTTGGTTTTGATCTGGTTTGGTTTACAGTGCTGTTTGCCGTATGTCTGCAAACATCGTTTTTAACGCCGCCGGTGGGATTCGCTATTTTCTATCTGAAGGGTGTGGCACCTGACAGCATTGGTGTCTCGACTATTTATCGGGGAGTTGTGCCATTTATTATCATCCAGTTGATCGGCCTTGGGCTTATTTTTAACTGGGAAGACCTGGTCCTCTGGTTACCATCGAAAGCCTACTGATGAATTAAAATTCTCTGGTAACACTGAATCGCCACTCACGACCGCGATT
>CAZNFE010000167.1:0-6786 GCA_964571945.1 uncultured Pseudomonadales bacterium | reverse complement strand
ATGGCGCGCCGGAAGGGAGTCGAACCCCCGACCACCTGGTTCGTAGCCAGGTACTCTATCCAGCTGAGCTACCGGCGCAGCAAGAGGCGTATTATCATGAAGCACCAGTTGGGCGTCAACCGTGAATTTGGGCAATATTGATCCATGTTCCCCAATCGGGGAAGACTGTCATGATTTACCAGGATTTCATCAATGATGTGCAGGGTGCAGTGGATGAACCGGGAACCAATTCCCGAGTGGTGCTACTTCTCGCTGTCTGCTGCCTCGCTCTGTATTCGGTTATAAATCTCTTCCCGATGCACGGCAATCTCTTTGGGTGCGTTCACACCCAATCGAACCTGATTGCCTTTAACACCAAGAACTGTGACGGTTACGTCATCTCCAATCATCAATGTCTCACCAACTCTCCGAGTCAAAATAAGCATGATCTAACTCCCGTTACCTCAGTTCACTCCATTTAACTTCAAAACCGAATCTCGCTTCTATCTCTGTAAAAAACACCACTCCTAATAGGCATCTGGTAGTAGCCTGCTATATAGACTTCAAAAGGTTGAATGCTTACTTTACCTATAACCAGTCAAATAAAACAGCACATTGACCGATTATCGGAGACTTAACCAGCGCTTCCCTGATTAGACCGGATATTCAGCAAAACCGTTCATTTATCCTGATTCGCTGCATCCAGGCCGAATTCAGAGTGCAGGGCACGAGTCGCTAATTCGAGATATCTTTCCGCAATAACGACTGATATTTTGATTTCAGATGTGGATATCATCTGGATATTAATGGATTCTGCCGCCAGGACCTCGAACATACGGCTCGCGACACCAGCGTGGGACCGCATCCCCACACCCACCATTGAAAGCTTGGCCATTTTGTTGTCACCACCTATTTCTCGCGCTTTTATTTCCCCAGCCACGTTCGCTAATATTTCCATGGTCTGCTCATAGTATTCACGCCGAACAGTAAACGTGAAGTCAGTGGTATTGTCTGCTGCTACATTTTGCACAATCATATCCACTTCAATATTCGCCTCGCTTACAGGCACCAGTATACTGGATGCAACGCCTGGCACATCCGGAACACCGAGTACCGTCAATTTGGCTTCATCACGGGTGGTTGCAATCCCTGATATGAGTGGTTTTTCCATTGCTGTCTCATCCTCACTGGTGATTAACGTGCCCGGTGCTTCATTAAAGCTGCACAATACTCGAAGAGGCAACCGGTACTTGCTGGCGAATTCTACGGATCGGCTATGCAGTACTTTTGATCCCAGGCTGGCAAGTTCAAGCATTTCCTCAAAGGTCAGTGTCTCGAGGCAACTGGCGCCCTCCACGACGCGTGGATCGGCTGTATAAACACCATCCACGTCGGTATAGATCTGGCATTCTTCGGCTTCCATCACTGCCGCGATGGCTACAGCGGTAGTGTCTGAACCACCGCGACCAAGAGTAGTAATATCCCCGCTTTCATCGATGCCCTGAAAACCTGCGACAACGACCACACGCCCCTGGTCCAGATCTTCACGCATGTTGTGTCCATCGATACTGACAATTCGGGCTTTGGCATGCGCATTATCAGTCAGGATGCGAACCTGGCCTCCGGTATATGATCGAGCCTGGTAGCCCATTTTCAGCAGAGTCATGCTAAGCAGGGCGATGCTCACCTGCTCACCGGCTGATAACAGTACATCAAATTCCCTTGCTGCCTTGTAGCCGGGATCGGGCATGATTTCTCTTGCCAGGCCATCCAGCCGGTCCGTTTCCTTACCCATCGCGGATACCACAACTATGACGTCATGACCCAGGGTCCTGGTCGCGATGACCCGCTTCGCTACATTCTCAATATGAGCGATAGATGCAACTGAAGTACCACCAAATTTCTGTACGATCAACGACATGTGATCTGGTTCCATTGGCTGTGATAAAGCGCGGCATATTAAACACGAACTTGCCACGAATGAAAACTGTTACTTCGGGAAACAGCAGACATTGATCAGGACTTGCATGAAATCACCTGAATGTACCCGATTTCACGCCATACATTCGTTGCTACCAGGGCTACAGTTTTTCCTCCAGCCACCCGGCTACCGCCGCCATGGCGTCTGGCAAGGCATTTGCGTCAGTACCACCAGCACGGGCCATATCTGGCCGCCCACCGCCTTTGCCACCGATCCTGCTGGCAACCACATTGACCAGTTCACCAGCCTGCACTTTAGATGTCAGATCTTTAGTCACTCCGGCGATCAGGGCTACTTTCCCATCATTTACGGTAGCCAGCACGACTATTGCACTGCCGAGTTTATTCTTGAGCTGATCCAGCAGTTCAGGGAGTGCCTTTGGCTGCGTGTCCGTCAGCGTCTGTACAAGGGCCTTAACTCCTTTGATTTCGACTGCTTCAGCCGCCAGATCACTACCCGCCTGGCTGGCTAATTGAGCGTTCAGTGCTTCCAGTTTCTTCTCAAGGTCTCTATTCTGATCCAGCAGTGACTGAATTCTGGAACCAAGGCCTGACTTATCAGTTTTCAGCAGGGCTACTGAATCTGACACGGTATTCTCGGTTTGCTCAATCCAGTCGAGTGCAACTGCCCCTGTCAGTGCTTCAATTCGCCTTACACCGGATGCAATGCCCTGTTCCGAGATGATTCTGAATATGCCAATATCACCGGTACGGGATGCATGCGTCCCGCCGCACAGTTCAATTGAAAATCCATCACCCATCGTCAGCACGCGTACTTGCTCGGAATACTTCTCACCAAAGAGCGCCATGGCGCCAGTCTTCCTTGCTTCCTCAATGCCCAATATCTCTGTTTTGATCAATGTGTTCATCCGGATCTGTTCATTTACTATTCGCTCTACCTGGCGGATCTCGGAATTCGTCATCGATTCAAAGTGAGAGAAATCGAATCGCAGTCGCTCCGGCCCCACCTGAGAGCCGCGTTGCTGCACGTGCTTACCCAGCACCTCCCGCAGTGCAGCATGCATCAGGTGGGTAGCGGAATGATTCAACACCGTTGCCTGGCGAGCAGATTTATCCACCTCAGCCTCGAGTTGCTCACCCACAGATACCTGCCCTGTTGTTACCTCACCTATATGCAATACAGCAGGGTTTTGCTTTTGCGTATCAACTACCGTAAAAATGGACTCACCCTTGACGAACTTACCGGTATCACCTACCTGACCACCAGACTCTGCATAGAACGGAGTCTCGTTGACCAGTAACATCCCGCTTTCCCCGGCTACCAGTGTTTCAACTGGTTCTGACCCTTTATACAGGGCAACCACTTTGCAGTCACCGGTGAGGTGTTCATAGCCCTTGAATACCGTATCCTGATCCAGTTCGATCTCGGCCTGTTCTTGTGCATCAAATTTACTGGCTGCCCGGGCACGATCACGCTGCGCATTCATTTCCTTCTCAAAGCCGTCTATATCCAATTCAAGATCCTTCTCGCGGCAGATATCTGCGGTCAGATCGACCGGGAATCCGTAGGTATCATATAATTTGAATATCACCTCTCCCGGTAGCATGCTGTTTTCCAATTTTGCGATCTCCTGACCAAGAATTTTCATGCCCTGATCCAGGGTGATCTCAAATTGTTGTTCTTCTTTTAACAAGATACGAGTGATTTGATCTTTCGTCTCGGCAACCAATGGATACGCGTCACCCATGTCTGCAGCGATAACCTCAACCAGCTTGTGAAAAAAAGGTGCTCTGGCCTGAAGATTGTGACCATGGCGAAGCGCTCGTCTGATAATCCGACGCAACACATAGCCTCTGCCCTCATTGGAAGGCAACACACCATCTGCAATTAAAAACACACTGGATCGAATGTGATCGGAGATCACTTTTAGCGAATCGTTTTGCAAATCTTCATAGGCAAGTAATTGTGCGGTCTTTCGCAATATATGCTGGAACAGATCAATATCGTAGTTGTTGTGTACATGCTGCATTACCGCTGCGAGCCGTTCCAATCCCATGCCGGTATCCACGCATTGTTTCGGAAGTGGAGTTAAAATCCCTTCTTCCGACCGGTCGAACTGGGTGAACACCAGATTCCAGATTTCAACGAATCGATCCAGTTCACCTTCTTCTGTACCTGGCGGGCCTCCCGGTACTTCTGATCCATGGTCGTAGAAAATTTCTGAACTCGGCCCACAGGGTCCGGTATCAGCCATCATCCAGAAGTTGTCCTTATCACCCAACCGGCTAATACGATCAGGATCGAAACCAATCTCATCAATCCAGATATCGGCTGCTTCCTGATCATCAATATGCACGGTTACCCAGAGCTTGTCCGGCGGGATTTTCAGCACATCAACCAGATACTCCCACGCGTAAGAAATGGCTTCTCGCTTGAAATAGTCACCAAAACTGAAGTTACCGAGCATTTCAAAAAACGTATGATGTCGCGCTGTATAGCCGACATTGTCCAGATCATTGTGCTTGCCCCCTGCGCGCACACAACGCTGACAACTGGCAGCACGTGTATAACCCCGGTTTTCCCGAAATGCGAAAGCATCCTTAAACTGCACCATACCGGAATTGGTAAACAGCAGCGTTGGATCATTGTCGGGCACCAGCGAACTGCTCTCGACAATGTGGTGCTCTTTGCTGGCGAAAAAGTCCAGGAAAGAGGTTCGGAGTTCGGCACTTTTCATGTTCTTGGGTACTGCGTAGCCATCGTGATATCCATCAGGCCAGTTCAATGTCCAGACACACGCCTGCCAGTGAACTATGCCATTATTGAAAAAACGCCTAACGATACCGAAAAATGACTCATTTCTAAATAGCCAGCGGCAAATCCCTGCAGGAATTACACATATTGCGCTTTTGCGCCCCGGCGAAACTCTGTCTGATCCGTCGACTTCTCTGACAAAAGGAAGGTGTTGCAGAATGAACGGCGCAACAACTGCGATCCGGGAAGAACCGGTAAGCAACCTCTTAGCTCAGTACGGAATGGATTTGTTCGAAATCGAACCCTCTCTGCTGCAAAAATCTTGCTCGTCTGCCTTTGTCTCGCAAATCCATTACGTCAGCAGTACCAAATTTTCGCTCTGACACTTGCTCAATCAAGGCATACCAGTCTACTTCAGCCGTCTGAATGCCGGTGTCAATCAGATGCTCAGATATACCCCGATTACGCAATCCCGCACGAATCTTTAGTGGCCCCTGACCTCTGTTGATGCTTGATCTGACAAAGGCTTCGACCATGCGTGAATCACTCTGCAATCCTTCATCACTCAACCTTTGAACGACTGCCTGCAAATCATCGAGAGATTCGGGAAATCGTTTCCGGAGTTTATTGGTCAATTCAAGAAACGAATGTTCCCGTCGCGCCAATAAATCCATGGCAGCCCGTCTAATCGCTGTTGTCGAAGTCTGATTCACTTTCTCACTCGACACGCACGGTTTATCAGGGAAGGGCTGTTACGTTATCCGGTTTGTCGCCATCGGCTGCCGCGTTATCTTCAACTTCACCCAACAACTGAACACGTATTTGCTTTTCAATCTCCTGGGCAATCGCCGGATTCTCACTGAGATAATCCGTTGAATTCTTCTTTCCCTGACCGATCCGGTCGCCTTTATAGCTGTACCAGGCACCGGCCTTATCTACCAGTCCGAGATTTACTCCCAGATCAATTATCTCACCCAGGCGATATATCCCTTTGCCATACAGAATTTGAAACTCGGCCTGTTTGAACGGCGATGCAACTTTGTTCTTGATGACTTTCACACGAGTCTCGTTACCTATAACTTCGTCACCATCCTTAATTGCACCGATGCGGCGAATGTCCAGGCGAACAGATGAGTAGAACTTGAGCGCATTACCTCCAGTGGTCGTTTCAGGGCTACCAAACATCACGCCAATCTTCATCCGAATCTGATTAATAAAGACCACCAGTGTGTTCGAGTTTTGAATGTTCGCCGCCATTTTGCGCAGCGCCTGACTCATCAATCTTGCCTGCAAGCCAACATGGTGATCTCCCATTTCACCTTCGATCTCTGCTTTCGGTGTCAAAGCGGCAACAGAATCAACTACAACCACGTCGACCGCACCGGATCGAACCACCATGTCGCATATTTCCAATGCCTGTTCTCCGGTATCCGGTTGGCTAACCAGTAAATTATCGATGTCCACGCCAAGATTCCTGGCATAAATCGGATCAAGCGCATGTTCTGCATCTATGAATGCACAGGTACCGCCTCCTTTTTGACATTCCGCAATCACCTGAAGCGTCAATGTTGTCTTGCCGGATGATTCCGGTCCATATATCTCAACGATTCTACCTCTTGGCAATCCACCAATTCCGAGGGCAACATCCAGTCCCAGTGATCCTGTGGATATTGAAGGTATCTTCTCTTTGGGCGTATCACCTAACCGCATCATGGCACCTTTACCAAACTGACGCTCTATCTGAGACAGCGCGGCAGACAGGGCTTTTTCTTTATTTGAGTCAAGCTTCGAGTCGATTGATGCCATGGTTTTGGTCCTTATGGATGTTAGTTGTTGTCGCTGTGCTGTTTAAATTGGCTTCGCCTTTTGATAAAAACTTTTTTTTGCTCTCGCCGTTTATAAATCAAAACGGCTGCCGCATGTTTAAATTGGCTTCGCCAATTTAAACTACCTGTCTATATATACAGTATTATTTCATAAATATGTATATGCGCCAAATACTTTTTTACATTTATTTCCCTCTGCTTGTGCATGTTCAGCCGGATTGCCTGTTGGCGCTAGGAGCCTGACCGAGAACAGATTGGCCTACTGTGGCGGCTGCACATTGGCCC
>CAZNFE010000166.1:0-6786 GCA_964571945.1 uncultured Pseudomonadales bacterium | reverse complement strand
TTAAACCTCAATATTTATAAAGCAATTTGAGATACCAAAATAATTTTCTGAAGTTTTATCTATGCACCCGGTAATTTAGTAGTGCATGGGCTTTTGTCTTACTTAGCCCTCTGCGTAAGAGCGCGCTTAGGCGTTTCTCTGCGAGAAACGGCGCGTGAAGGGCTAACCCTTCAATCCCACTGCCTCACGGCAGAAAAATAAGTTCGCCCTTATGGTCAACGCTATAGCTGCCAAAAAGGCATTACGAAATGTGCTTCACTCGTCATACAGCACCACATTTAACGAACATTACGCAATAACCCAAGGATTCTTGTTTACCCGTACAGCTTTCCATGCTGTTTGTATTCCAATTGGATCACGAATCGTATTACGTATCGTCATGCGTATTACAAACGAATTACGGCCAAGTGCCGCAAGGGTTGCAGGGCCACTCGTGTTTCATTTGTCGCACCAACCGGATGACGGGCGAGCACCCCACGGTGAGTGGGGTGTGCAGATTTCTGGAAGAAATCCCCTATGTATTCTTTTTGTGACTGATTAGAAGGTTTTGGGGATCAAAGGGGCATCGCCCTTTTGCCAGATGTGCCCCATGGGGGCGCTACTCTGGCTGTTTGTTATCCAGAGCGCGAAAACATATTTTCGCAAAACTTAAAACAGTAGTCTGGACTGCTTTTTTGTAAACGCTGTGCGGCTTGTCATCAATTGGTTTGTAGAAAACTGTAAACACTCCATGAATTCACTATTTACGTTTACACCATCATACTCTGTGAGTAATCACCGGCTAAAGCCGGTGGTTGCTCACATTAAGATAGAAGTACTTTCACCTTTTCTATCAGTTTTTCAGGGTGATAAGGTTTTTGCACAAAATCAATCATGGCACTTTTATCGAAGCGGCCTCTAATCTCCTGTTCTGCATAACCGGAAGAGATAATAACATGTTTGTCCGGGGCAAACAGACTCATCTGTTTATAGAACTCCTCTCCACCCATCCTGGGCATGGTCATATCCAGCAGTACCAAGTCAATGCATGCCTGATGCTCGCGTAACAACTCCAATCCTTCAAGCCCATCGACGGCAGCCATGACTTTTAGACCTGCATCCTGCAAAATCATCATTGCCAGTTCACGTACGGTTTCTTCATCATCGATGACCAGAACAGTGCCAGCACGCTGCTGTGTGCTCTCTACTTTGTCAGAAGAGGCCACCTCCTGCCTGACTACATGTTCTGAAGCCGGAAAATAGACATCAAACTGTGTACCCTCCGCCAGCGTCGAGCTCACTTTCAGCCCACCATGATGTCCACGGATGATACCGAGTATCGCGCTCATGCCAAGGCCGCGACCGGTGAATTTGGTGGTGAAAAAGGGATCAAATATTTTCTTGCGAATATCTTCTGACATTCCGCAACCATCATCACATACCTGCAAATGAACATAGTCGCCTGCCAGCATATCTTCGGCTCCCAGCAGCGTACTAATCGCTGTTTTGTCCAAACGGGTCTGCGATGTTTTTACGCCGATTTTACCGCTGTGATCTCCAATTGCTTCGGATGCATTGATGACCAGATTCATAATCACCTGCTTGATCTGCCCCTCATCGGCATGAATGGCAGGCAAACTGTAATCCAGTTGCACATCGAGCTTTGCCAGCTTGGCAATCGAAGACTCCAGCAGTTGTACAATATCGGCAATAGTTGAAGAGAGATTTAGCGGGCGGATAATAAAATGCCCTTTGCCTGAGTATGCTAACATCTGCTGACACAAGCTTGCTGCGCTTTCACTGGCCTGCTGGATATTATGCAGATGTTTATGGGCAGGGCTGGCATCGGGCAGTTTGTTTTGGGCCAGACCTGCATTGCCCATGATGGCGGTCAGCAGGTTATTGAAGTCATGCGCAATGCCGCCAGCCAGTACCCCCAGACTTTCGAGGCGCTGGGTATGTTCAGACTGTTCCTGCAAGCGATCACGTTCAGTGACATCCTGCTGCACCGAGGTGTAACCAACATGCTCATCGCCAATATGCAGTGGGAAAATAGTCTGTTCGACATGATACATATGCCCATCTTTGGCTTTGTTGATGAATGAACCGCTCCAAGTGTTTCCAGATGTAATTGTTTGCCACATGCTGGTATAATATTGATCCGAATGTTCGCCGCTTTTGACGATGCTGGGTAGCTGCCCCAGAACTTCTTTGGCATCATAGCCGCTCAATGTTTCAAAGGCCGGGTTGACATACTGAACGAGACCCTTGGTGTCAGTAATGATGATGGCATTGAATGATTGCTCAACCACTGTAGCAAGCCGCTCCAACTCATTTTGCGCCTGTCTTCTGGCAGAAATATCACGTAAAAAGGCTGTGAACTGTCGATGCTTGCCAGCCAATACTTTAACAATATTCAATTCAACCGGGAATGCATCACCGTTGCTTCTGAGCAGGTTCATCTCCAGTTGTTTATCAAGCACATGTTGCTGGCCGGTTTTTAGATAATGGGCCACACCCTGTTTGAGCTGTTGCTGCTTATCTGCGGGAATGATGAGATCTACGATATCTTTACCGATCACATCACTACTTTGGTGACCAAAAATACGTTCTGCAGCGGGATTAAACTCCTTTATTATAGCATGTTCATCGATACTGATAATGGCATCCATGGCGGATCCGAGAATGGCACGATTGCGCCGTTCGCTCTCCTGTACGTTGCGCGTCGCAAAGACCAGCAGGCAGGTAAATCCCAGTCCGATAATACCGCTGAGGAAAAACAGTAAAAACACTTGATGAAACCATGGCAGAGTCCGGGATGTATATATGACAATGTCCTGCTGTGTAAGTGGTAAGACAAAACGCTTGGAAAATTTCATTCCAGACCAGATTGATGTGGTTTCTACAGGATTGGACTCAAATAGTATTGCGCTGTTCAAATCACTCTCTTTATCCTTTACTGCAAGTTGCATGGTAATCTGTGCGGGTAGGGCGTTTACAGCAATAAATTTGCTTACATCGGCTTTGATGGCGACCATACCATTGACCATTTCGTTGCTATGGGCTGCGAAATAGGGGTCGAAACGGCCAGCGAAACCGCTATAAATTGCTTTGAACAGCCACAGAGCTTTTTCTTCTTCACCCAGACTTGCAATCAGGGCAACATCATCACCACTTTTGATGCTCTGATTGAGTGCGTTTTTGAAGCTGCCTACACCCAAAAGGTCCAGACCCAACAGGCTGACATTATCCACATCGAAGGGTTCCACCTGGGTAATAGGCAGATAGGTGGGGCGTTTGCTGGCCCGTTGTAATTTGTTGTCGTAAAAGTCCTGAATTGTAAAAGTGATAAACCCTTCATCTCTTTTTTTAATTTCGAAAGTGTTGCGTTGTTTGTCTGCGATATTGGGTGCATAGAGCAGCCTGGAAACTGTTCGATGTGGTTTTAAACGACCTTCCGAATTGGCCTGAAGGGTATCAGCATTGATGTTGTCCAAGGCATAAAATGCTGTGGCAAGTACTCTTATATCCTCTCTGACCTGCTCAAGTTCTGATGCCATGATGTTTGCCATGTGTTTTGATTGTTCATCAAAGCCATCTTGCTGTGCTTGCACAAGATAGTGAAACGACATAAACATTAACCCGGCAGTTAAAACCAGACCAAAGACAATAGCCGCAGTTAGCAGGGAGGCATGGTTTAACTTCATGGTGATATTTTGATAGCTTTGAATAAAATAGCTTCGGGCAACTCAATATCCGCTGCATTCAACATGGAGAGATTCACAAACATATTAAATCGCCTGTTGGCAATGACCGGAATTGATGCTGCTGATTTCCCTTGCAGAATGCGTATCGCCACTTTAGCCGCCCATTCGCCTTGTTCTTCGGCAATCTTGGTCATCGCCAGCATGGTGTAGGGTGTCATGAAATCATACGTTGAAACAGTCAATTTACCGGCATGCAGGGTGGCGAATTTGATTGCCCGTTTTTTGTTCCAGCCTTTGATGCCGGCATGATTGTTCAATACAATCAGGTCGCTGTTCTGTGCCTTTAGGTACGCTTGCTCCCACTCGGCCATGTTGGCGGCGTAAATGGCAGCCACAACAACACCTTCACGAGCATAGGTTCTTTTCATCCAGTTAAACTCTTTTTCATCTGTGCGTACACCTTTGGCGCCAATAAAAGAGACGTTTTTCACGTTTCCAATGATCTTGCGCGCCTTACCTAACATCGCTTTGATGGCGGATACTTCAATCATGCCTGTGGCATTGGCAAAGGGGTAGCCGTACGGCTCGGCTGTCCAGTTGATACCGCAGAAGACAAACGGCAGATTGGCATTTTTATAGTATGGTGCAATCAGATATTTTGAAGCATTATCATCCGAGGCAATCACTACATCGGGTTTGAGCAATTCAATCAGCGCTTTGGCTTCCAGCGCCTTCTGTTGTCCGAATGCGGCTGAAGTATTGCGCTTGGTATCCATTTGAAACATGGTGATTTCACAGTGCCCTGCCAGTCCTGTTTTGATGGCCGATTCAATTTTGTCACTCCATGCATATCCGCTATGGTAGGAGTTGACATATAGACAACGCTTGTTATCTGCTGCCTGTACCGAAGTTGCCATGCTGGATATCATCAGGAGCAGAGTGAGTAATCGCATGTAACCCTCCTTTATCTTGTTGACTGGATAAAACCACATCTCAATGAGGAAGCATACTTAGTGCCACTTGCGCAATCAAATTTTACAATCACAATCCAATCTTTCACACCCCGAACCCGACGTTGACTAATGGTTGGAATCACTGCTACCCGGTTAAAGATTTTGTAGTAAGAAAGTAGGCCTGAATTCTCAACGTTTGAGATATATTTGGAGTTGATAAGACAGCAAGCTTACTGAACAAGGAACTCAGTCGTGGATAGTCAACCCGCAAAGGATTGCCCTGACTATCTACCCAATGCTGGCTCTCATCTTCTTGTTATTTGTTCGACACATGCATAAAACACTCAACTGACCGGAAAGTGTTTACACGCAAAAAAACACACTTTTTGCTAGCAAAGAATTTCAATGCAGGTGTGTATGCCTAAAATCTGGTGTTTTTTTTATGCTGGTTCAGGTAAGAGATTGACCGCCACATCAAAAGCCAGTTTCCGCTTGAAAATCACGCTTGTAACGGTTATAGAAAACCAAACATACACTGAAAGTCCACCAATATGATACCAACTGAAAAATATTCCCCTGCTTTTGCAGCATTCACCGACCACGGCTGTTTGATTGAAGCCTTAGGGGCAAACTCTCTTCTTGCACGTCTAGCAAGGTCACAGACGCACTGGCTTCGTGAGATGCTCCTTTTTGCAGCACGTTGATCTATCCAATCGTACAGCTCGACTGGCATCCTGATACCGGATGACTTGGTTGATGGGGTTGGCATAAACGCCTCCAATAGGTTTTATTCGCCTATCGGCGGCGATTATACTGACTTTAGCCTTTCTCTGTGCACAGCTTGTGCACAAAGGGAAATCAGGCCAATGACTTAACCTCTTCAATGTACTCATTCATACCGCTGAGGGAGCGTTGAAGCATTTCCAACTCAGCAGCCATGGAGAGTACTTCATGATGCTCATCAGTGAGAACAATGCCTTTCTGCTTCGTACTCTCAACATAGAAAAATACGCCGTGCTGGTTAAAATAGAGTTTTAGCCCAGCATCACGGAATATCCCATTAATCTGTGCACGCAGTTCATAAAGCTTGTGCACATCAGTCTCTGAACCAAGTTCAAAGATAATCCGGTTGAGCCTGTCTACATTATGCTGAGCAGGAGTGAATGTCCGAAGCTCTGCCTCCTTCACCTCAATATCATGGCGAAGGTCATCTGCTGACTGCATAGCCTTCATGTACCTGTTCCGTGCATCCGTCATCATTGCACCATCAGCCATGCTGAAAAGATCGGCAAAGCGTCCTACCTGTTTTTCGGCATCTGCCAGTTTAATATTCAAGGATGATACTTCTGATTCCAGTCGTTGCTTATTGTTGGCATGGCCACCAAGAGCACTAAACCAATCAATCTCCTCACTGATCAAGAGTAGTGCCGCATTCTCAACATCACGGTAATGCCAGCGTTTTGTGCAGGTGCAGCCATTAGACATATAATTGCTATTGCAGCGAAACATATGAGAGCGACTATTTTTAATCATGCGAAAAGTAGAATCACACTCCAGGCACTTACACAGCCCTGAAAACAGATTTGAAAACGTTTCACCCTTTCTGCCTGCTGATGAGGGATTCATACGGCTTATTCGTACAACTTGTGCTTTATCGAAAATGTCCTCACTAACAACGGCCGGATAGTAATCAGAGATCGGCTCGCCAACAGGTTCACCTTTCTGCTTGGGTTGGTATTCACCAATCACTGATTTGCTACGGATAATTTTGGCAATGTAGGATGAATGCCACATATCACCGCCATTGAACGTAGGAACACCGCGTTCATTCAAACTCGCCGCAATCTTACGCTGTCCTGCTCCGGCAATACTCTGATGGAATATGGCACGAATAATCCCTGCTCGCTCTTCAATCGCTTCAAAATGAGTTTTATCATCAGAGACACGTAACCACCTTGGGCACTGGCCTGTCATGGGGCGTTTGGACTCCATAGCAAGCTTACGTCGGTTCTCCCAGCTAGCAGACAAACGTTTTGCTTTCACTGCTGATTCCTCATGACTGCGACTCATAGAAATAAGACTGAACATCAATTGACCAACATCGTTAATGCTTTCGGCTGTATAATGCTGACCATCCGACAGGGTAA
>CAZNFE010000165.1:0-6817 GCA_964571945.1 uncultured Pseudomonadales bacterium | reverse complement strand
GGAGCTCCCATGGATGGGTTTACAGCGTGTCTCAGATAAGCATTCTTTTTCGGCGTTACGGAGAAACACAGGAACCAATTAAGGCAACAATTACAGGAATTCGCCATACAATAAATATCTATATAAATCAGTCACTTAGAATTTTATTATTTGAAAATAGACCGGCAGATTGGATTAGAGCGAAACTCGCGACTGCTTTCACCTTCCGGTGCCAAACAGGATTACCTTGATCGATCTAACGATAATGGCGAGGTCCAGAACCAGTGAATAGTTCTTGATATAGAACAGATCATATTGCAGTTTCTCTTCGGCATCGTCTGTTGAATCACCATAGCCATACATTACCTGTGCCCAACCGGTTAGTCCGGGTTTGACTATGTGGCGAAGATCGTAGTAGGGAATTCTGGTCCGTAAATCCGAGATAAATTCGGGGCGTTCAGGACGTGGACCGATAAAACTCATATCGCCAACGATAACATTCCATAACTGGGGAAGTTCGTCGATGCGAAATTTACGCATCAACTTACCCACCCTGGTTATCCGCGGATCGTTCAGACTGGCATATTGCGCACCATCGAATTCTGCGTCCGCAACCATGGTTCTGAACTTGTACACCGTGAACCAGATACCATTTTCACCGGTCCGAACCTGCTTGAACAGAACAGGTGTTCCAGATGTGATCAGCACCAGAACAGCACTGAGCAGAATCAGCGGCAGCAGCAATATTCCCAGAATAAGAGCAATACTGATATCGAGATAGCGCTTGAGTCTCAAACCCATGGGATTGTGTATCAAATCGAAACCGTGCGACATGGCAATCCAGTTCTGATCCAGATTAAAAACCGGCAGGCGCAAAAGAAATTTCTCATAAAAATCGTTGATATCATAAATCCGCGTTCCCTTGATTCTGATCTCCAGCAATTGATCCACCAGCTCCAATGGCAACAACCTGCGGGATACAACGATGACACCTGCCACATCATATTGCTCTATCGCGCTGTCAAGTGCATTCCAGTCACCGACGACATGACTGTTTGGGCCTGGGTCGGGCCTGGGTTCCTGTGCGTAGTCCTGGACCAGGAACAGCAGGCTTTCCCGTTTGTACAAAGAGCGAAAATGGCTGATAAATAGATCCAGGCTGGCATCACTAATCATCACCAGCCACTGCAACTGACTGCGACGACCCTGCAGCCAGGCGTTGATGGCGTAGCGAAACGATAAACTCCACAACCAGAAAATGCCGAGGCTAACAGCGAGCACCCCGCGACCGACAAAGCCGCCGATGAACGCCGGACCCATGATGTAGACAAATATCGCCGTGGTGGCAGCGACCAGTAGCATGCCAATCAGTGAGCGCTCCAACATACCCAACTGACTGAGCATGGACTCGAACCGGTACAGATCAAGCAGGTAATATATCAGGAACGTACTGCAACTGATCAGCACAAGCTTCCAGGTCAGCAGCAGATTAGCAGACAATTCACCCGTAACCAGCCAGTGGCTCAGGTTGAAGATAGTAAATACACCGGCAAGATCCACCGCCAGCAACACCAGGGCCAGCAGATTCTCAGAGGGGATCCAGGAGACCGACCCCTTCTGTTGCAGGCTTTCCTCATTTGTCATTGGTTAGGACAGCATGAACGAGATAATTGACATCGGTATCTGAAGTCAGTTTGTATTGTTGCGTAAGCGGATTGAATGACATACCAGTGATATCCTGCAATTCAAATCCTTGCCGTCTGAGCCACCGGGCGAGTTCAGAGGGGCGAATCAGTTTGGCGTAGTTGTGGGTACCTCTGGGCAACATCCTGAGTACATACTCTGCACCAAGAATAGCGAACAGGTATGACTTTGGATTCCGGTTGATAGTGGAAAGAAACAAGTGCCCGCCGGGTTTTAGCAACACGCTGCAGGCCTGGATGATTGACTCGGGATCCGGTACATGTTCCAGCATTTCAAGACACGTGATGGTGTCATAGCAATCGTGATCTGTTGCTGCAAGCGATTCGGCCGTTGCTTGCCGGTAGTCGATATCGAGTTCACTTTCCAGCGCGTGTAACTGCGCGACCTGCAGCGGTGCAGCACCCATGTCGAGACCCGTTACCAGTGCCCCCCTGTGTGCCATGCCTTCACTTAGGATGCCGCCGCCGCAACCGACATCCAGAATATGCTGACCAGCCAGATCGGCTCGTTTTTCGATGTAATTCAACCGCAACGGGTTGATTTCATGCAAAGATTTGAATTCGCCTTGACGATCCCACCAGCGGCGTGCCAGTGCTTCAAATTTTGCAATCTCTGCATTATCGACATTTGCATCAGTAGCTGCAGCAGCGTTTGTATCCACATCCGGGTCGGCGTTGGGGACCTGTTCAGGCTCTGTGTGTGAATTGTCAGTCATTCTTCTGAATCTTCTGTTGCCAGCCGCGGGTTGTTTCGATGATGCGATCCTGATCGATCCGGGTGAACTGTCTGTCTCTGAGCAAGAGTTCGCCATCAATCCAGACGTGGGTGACCTTTTGCCCGGTACCAGTATAAACCAGTTGGGACAGTGGGTGGTACACGGGTTGAGATTCAAGATCGCTCATATCGATGGCTGCGATGTCTGCAAGTTTGCCGATTTCCAGGCTACCCAGTTGATCAGCCAGGCCAAGTGCTTTGGCCCCGTTAATGGTAGCCATCTGCAACGTTGTCCAGGCATCCAGAAGGGTGGCATCAGCGTGGACCGCCTTGGCCAGTAAGGCAGCAGTCTTCATTTCACCAAGCATATCCAGATCATTATTACTGGCTGCACCGTCAGTTCCCAGTGCGACGTTAACACCGGCATCCAGCAGTTTACCTACCGGACAGAAACCACTCGCAAGTTTCAGGTTGGATTCCGGGCAGTGCAGTGCGTGCACGGAATTATCTCGCAGCAGTTGAATATCTTCCTGACTGAGTTGGGTCAGGTGCACTGCCTGAAAGGCGGGTGACAATAATCCCAGCTCCTGTAAGCGTTGCAAAGGTCGTTTACCGGTTGCCGCCAGAGCTTCTGACACTTCGTCGCGGGTTTCGTGGACGTGCATCTGAATGGGGATCTCCAGTTCCTCGGATAAGACCATAATTCGTTGCAGCCCTGCATCGGATACCACGTAAGGGGAGTGAGGACCGAAGCAGGTGTGCACGTGTGTACTGCTGCGAAAGTCATCATGTACGGCCAATCCTTTGTGGATATGCTCTTCTTCCGACTGGGCCCAGACATTGGCAAACTGCACGACCGGTACACAAATCTGCACGCGCATACCCGATGCGGTTGCAGCCTGGGCGACCGCATCCGGGAAAAAGTACAGGTCGCTGAAACAGGTAGTGCCACCTCGAAGCATTTCCGCAATGGCCAGATCGGTGCCATCCCGAACGAAATCGTAATTGACGAATTGCGCCTCCACCGGCCAGATATGGTGGTTGAGCCAGTCCATCAGCGACACGTCATCCGCATACCCGCGCAGCAGTGTCATGGCGGCATGGCCATGGGAATTCACCAGCCCCGGGATCAGCAGGTGATCGGGCAGTTCAAAACTACTTGCCGCCTGATATTGTTCGATTGCCTGTGGTTGCGGCAGTAAATCGACGATTCGGTGTTTATCCAGCACCAGCGTATGATTTTCCAGCAGCGTACGTTCCGGGATCACCGGCGCTATCCAGCGGGCGCTAATCAGGGTATCTACTTGCTGCTTCGGTTCGGTCATGTCATCCGGCTCATGGGCAATAGGGTCATTGCGGGGTTGAATTGTACGCAAACAATTCCGCCAGAGGCAAATAGGAGCGAGGCATGGCCCATGCGACACCAAAACGGATACAGTTCTTAAGGCATCGGTCCAAGTGGTATCCTTCGACCCGTACAATAGACTATCAGGGTTTTCATTGCTGCGTTTAACAGAGGAAGTCAATAGCGGAAATTGCCTACTCCTGCAGATGTTGATGAGAGGGATACATGAACTGGCGTAAACACACTATTTGTGTGCTCTCCACGGTGTAGTTATGGTAGAATTTGTCACTTATACCCGGGATCAAAAACACACTCGAAAACGGAGTGATAAACGCTGCATATTTTGGCCATATCGGTTGATCGTGTAATGGGATTTTTTAATAGACTGGAATAACCTGAAATAAATGTCGGAATCAGGAAACGAAGCATCCGGTAACAAAATATTACCGATCAGCATCGAGGATGAGCTAAGAAAGTCATATCTTGACTATGCCATGAGCGTGATTGTCGGTCGCGCTCTCCCGAATGTGTCGGATGGGTTGAAACCGGTTCATCGCAGAGTGTTGTTCGCCATGAGCGAACTCAACAATTCCTATAATCGCCCCTTCATGAAATCTGCCCGCATCGTAGGTGACGTCATCGGTAAATATCATCCCCATGGCGATAATGCCGCCTACGATACCATCGTGAGGATGGCCCAGCACTTCAGTTTGCGTTATCCGTTAATCGATGGTCAGGGAAACTTTGGTTCCCAGGACGGCGATGGTGCTGCCGCCATGCGATATACAGAAATTCGCATGCAGAAGATTGCTCATGAGTTGCTGTCAGATCTCGATAAGGACACCGTTGATTTTGAAGAAAATTATGATGGCACCCTGATGATGCCATCGGTCCTGCCATCCCGCATACCCAATCTGTTGGTAAACGGTTCAAGCGGAATCGCAGTAGGCATGGCGACTAACATTCCTCCTCATAACCTCACTGAAGTCGTTAGTGCCTGCCTGGCGCTGATCGATGACCCTGCCATTGATATCAATGGTCTGATGACACACATCCAGGGGCCGGATTTCCCGACCGGCGCCATCATTAACGGGCGTGCTGGTATTGTGCAGGCATATCGTACCGGGCGTGGTCGTATTTTTGTCCGTGCCAGGGCTGAAATTGAAGTGCATGAAAAGACCGGGCGCGAGACGATTATTGTTACCGAGTTGCCCTATCAGCTTAATCGGGCCAGATTGGTTGAACGCATCGCAGAATTGGTTAAAGAGAAAAAAATCGAAGGCATTTCAGAACTGCGGGATGAATCAGCCAAAGAAACACGTATCGTCATCGAATTACGCCGCGGAGAGGTTGGTGAAATTGTACTCAACAATCTTTACACGCATACCCAGATGCAGAGTGTTTTTGGAATCAACATGGTGGCATTGGTAGATGTTGAACCAAAAACTCTGAATCTAAAAGAGGTGCTTGAGCACTTTATCGTGCATCGCCGGCAGGTGGTTACGCGGCGCACCATCTACCTGTTAAAACGGGCAAGAACCAGAGGTCACATACTGGAAGGACAGGCAGTCGCGCTCTCTAATATTGACCAGGTAATTGAATTGATCAAGCAGTCCCAAACTGCACAGGAGGCCAGAGAAGCACTGATGGGCACTGGCTGGACATCGGCAAATGTGCTGTCAATGCTTGAGAAAGCCGGTAAAGATGTTTGCCGTCCCGACGACCTCCCGGAGCAGTATGGGCTCAATGATGAGGGTGAATATTACCTGTCACAAGAACAGGCTCAGGCAATCCTCGAGATGCGCCTGAATCGATTGACCGGACTCGAGCAGGAGAAGCTGCTGACGGAATATCAGGAATTGGTTGGTGCCATTGGCGAACTGATTGAGATACTGGAGGATCATGATCATCTGATGGCGATTATTCGTGCTGAACTGGAAGCGGTTCGTGACGAATACGGTGATGCAAGGCTTACTGAAATTGTTAGTACGCAGCAGGACTTGACCACTGCAGATCTGATTACCGAGCAGGACATGGTCGTTACCATATCCAATGGTGGCTATGCGAAAACGCAGCCGCTCGACACATACCAGGCACAAAGAAGAGGTGGTAAGGGGAAATCAGCATCCAATGTAAAAGACGAAGATTTCATTGAACATCTGCTGGTTGCTTCCACCCACGATACCATTTTATGTTTTACAAACCGGGGTAAAGTTTACTGGATGCGGGTTTTTGAGATACCTCAGGCGAGCCGCAATTCCAGAGGACGGCCCGTAATAAACATACTACCGCTGGATGAAGAAGAGCGCATATCCGCCATACTGCCCGTTAGTGAATATGTGGAAGGGAAGTTTATCTTCATGGCCACGCAAAATGGTACCGTGAAAAAGACCCCGCTAATGAACTTTGCTCGTCCTCGCAGTACCGGGTTGATCGGAATCGAACTGGAACAGGACAATGATCTGGTTGGCGTTGCGGTGACCGATGGCAGCCAGGATCTCATGCTGTTCAGCAGCTCCGGCAAAGCCATCCGCTTCAGTGAATCGGATGTACGGGCCATGGGCAGAACCGCCAGAGGTGTCAGGGGAATCCGGCTGAGACCGGGCGAAAACGTCATTTCCCTGATTATTCCGGGTGATGGTGAAGTGCTGATTGCCAGTGAAAACGGCTATGGCAAACGAACCCATTTTGATGAGTTCTCGGTGATTCATCGAGGTGGTCAGGGCATGATAGCAATGAAGACCAGCGCCAGAAATGGCGCTATTGTCGGTGCTGTGCAGGTATATGAAGGAGATGAGATGATTCTCATCAGTGATCAGGGCACGCTGGTCCGGATTCGCACAGAAGAAGTATCGCTGCTCGGTAGAAACACTCAGGGCGTGCGATTGATCAGGCTGTCCGATGGTGAGCATCTGGTTGGTCTGGAACGGGTCGATGAACCGGAAGAATCCCCGTTTGATGTAGAGGAATAGCTCGCACCGGGCTTGCACCCTTTTAAAATAAATCTGCCCCCTGTGTTGCTCCGTAACGCCGAAAAAGAATGCTTATCTGAGACTCGCTGTAAACCCATCCATG
>CAZNFE010000164.1:0-6824 GCA_964571945.1 uncultured Pseudomonadales bacterium | reverse complement strand
ATTCGGGAAGGTGGACGCACCGTAGGTGCAGGCGTGGTGACCAGTATTACCGAATGATCGAATACTGATGAGGTTACCCTGGGGGGTATCCTCACAGCGGGTAAAGCAGTCGGCGTACGAATGGCCGACTTCAAAAGGCTTCGACAGGAAGCCGCATGCGGCTTGACAAAGAGTCAGGGCATCTTTAGAATGCCGCTTCCCTTTTCCGGGGAGGTTGGTGTTCGCATTTGAAATATGTGGAAAATTGGCCAAATTTGTGGGGCTGAGAGACAGGAGAAAGTGTGAATGCACAGTCAAAGAATCAGAATAAGATTAAAGGCTTTTGATCATCATCTGATTGATCTTTCAACGCAGGAAATTGTGAATACAGCAAAACGAACTGGCGCTCAGGTACGCGGACCTATTCCCCTTCCCACACGCAAAGAACGATTTACGATATTAATCTCTCCGCATGTGGACAAAGATGCCAGGGATCAATATGAGATCAGAACATACAACCGTCTGCTTGACATAGTTGAGCCGACTGAAAAAACAGTAGATGCCCTCACCAAATTGGATTTGGCAGCGGGTGTGGAAGTACAGATAAATCTCGGCTAGCGCTGAGTTTAGGAATAGCTGAAATGACGATCGGCATAATGGGTATTAAGCGAGGCATGACTCGCGTGTTTACAGAAGAAGGTGTCTCGATACCTGTGTCTGTGATAGAGGTCGCGCCAAATCGGGTTACACAAAGGAAAACGCTGGCCACTGACGGCTATGATGCTATCCAGGTAACCAATGGAACAGTTGCAGCTTCGCGGGTTAATAAGCCTGAAGCCGGGCACTTTGCCAAGGCGAGTAGTGAAGCAGGCCGTGTGCTACGGGAATTTCGATTGACTCAGGAAGATGAAATCGCAGTCGGCGACGAAATCAAGGTTGACCAATTTGAGGTTGGACAGAAAGTAGATGTCACCGGGCGATCCAAGGGCAAGGGTTTTGCTGGCGTCGTAAAGAGACATAACTTCAAGATGCAGGATGCAACTCATGGCAATTCACTTTCACATCGTGCACCTGGTTCTATCGGTCAATGTCAAACTCCCGGCAGAGTGTTCAAGGGCAAGAAAATGGCGGGTCATATGGGAGCAGAGAGAGTGACCGTGCAGATGTTGGAAGTGGTCAAAGTGGATCAGGAGAAAAATATCCTGCTGATCAAAGGTGCTGTTCCGGGTGCAACAGGTGGCGATATCGAAATTCGTCCTTCTGTTAAAGCTCAATAACGGGGGTTTAAGCCTTGAATTTGAATATACATGTACCCGGTAAAGGCGTCTCCAAGAAGAGCGTAAAAGTGTCAGAAGAAACCTTTGCGCGTCAGTTCAACGATGCGCTCGTGCACCAGGTTGTGGTCGCCTACCAGGCTGGCGGACGGCAGGGCACTCGGGCCCAAAAAACGCGCTCTGAAGTCAATGGTGGCGGTCGAAAACCATGGCGGCAGAAGGGCACGGGTCGAGCCAGGGCTGGTACGAGTCGCAGTCCAATCTGGAGAGGAGGAGGCAGGGCATTCGCTGCCAAGAACAGCGACTTCAGCCAAAAAGTTAACAAAAAAATGTATCGTGGCGCGATGCGCTCGATTCTCTCTGAATTGGTTCGACAAGATCGGTTGGTGCTGGTAGATGAATTTGCCTCGGAATCTCCAAAGACTAAAGAGGTGACCACCCAGTTAGGGAAGCTGGGGCTCGACAATGTAATCATTGTTGTAGAAGAGGTGACAGAAAATCTCTATTTGGGAGCGCGCAATATCAAGAATGTTGCAGTAGCAGATGTAAACAGCATGAATCCGGTTGATCTGATTGGCTACGAAAAGACTCTGTTTACGGTCGCGGCACTTAAAAAAGCAGAGGAGTTTCTGGGATGAATCAGGAAAGAGTGTACCAGATCCTGTTAGGTGCTCACATATCAGAGAAAGCGACAATTATTGCAGACCGTGCTAATCAGTTCACTTTCAAAGTAGCTAAAGATGCCACCAAGTCTGAAATCAGGGAAGCCGTAGAGAAACTCTACGGAGTTGTGGTGGAAAAGGTGAGTGTGCTGAATGTAAAAGGTAAGGTGAAGCGGACCATGCGCGGTTTTAGTCGTCACCCGAATTGGAAGAAAGCGTATGTTCGTCTGCAACAGGGTCATGACATTGATTTTTCGACGACAAGCGATTGAGGGTTTAGAAAGATGCCAGTTGTAAAAAGTAAGCCCACGTCACCAGGTCGACGGTTTGTCGTAAAAGTGGTTCAACCTGATCTATACAAGGGTGATCCATACAAGCCGCTACTGGAAGCGAAAACGAAATCAGGTGGTCGAAATAATCACGGTCGGATAACCACCAGACATATTGGTGGGGGCCACAAACAGAAGTACAGGGTTGTAGACTTCAAGCGAAACAAAGATGGCATACCCGCGATTGTTGAAAGACTGGAATACGATCCAAATCGATCGGCGAATATCGCGCTCCTTAAGTATGCCGATGGAGAGCGTCGTTACATTATTGCTCCAGAGGGTGTTTCTGCAGGAGCAACACTCGTATCGGGTAGTGATTCCGCGATCCGTGTTGGCAACTGCATGGCATTGCGAAGTATACCGATGGGTAGTGTCATTCATTGTATCGAGCTTAAGCCAGGTAAAGGAGCCCAAATCGCGAGAAGTGCCGGAGCTTCTGCTCAGTTGATTGCCAAAGAAGGGACTTATGTGACCCTCCGGCTACGATCAGGTGAAATGCGCAAAGTGCTATCTGAATGCAGAGCAACACTGGGCGAGGTTAGCAACCCAGAACATAATTTGCGATCCCTTGGCAAAGCTGGTGCAAAACGCTGGCGAGGGGTTAGGCCAACAGTTCGTGGTGTAGTGATGAACCCGGTTGACCACCCGCATGGTGGCGGGGAAGGCCGAACATCAGGAGGACGACATCCTGTAACACCCTGGGGTGTTCCCACCAAAGGATACAAGACCAGAACCAATAAGCGCACGGATAAAATGATTGTGCGTCGCCGACGATCGCATCGATAGGAGCAAGTGCTGTGCCTCGATCATTAAAAAAAGGACCATTTGTCGATATTCATTTATCAAAAAAGGTTCAACAAGCTCTACAGACAAGCGATCGGAGACCAATCAAAACCTGGTCAAGAAGGTCATTGATAACGCCTGATTTTGTCGGGTTAACGATAGCCGTACACAATGGTCGCCAGCATGTGCCTATCTTCATTACAGAAGATATGGTCGGACATAAGCTGGGAGAATTTGCAGTGACTCGGACCTTTAGAGGTCACGCAGCAGACAAGAAAGTCACTCGCTGATAGAAGGTAAGCTAGATGGAAGTTGCAGCAAAATTGAAGGGTGCAAAAATATCTGCGCAGAAAGCAAGATTGGTAGCGGATCAAATTCGTGGCAAGTCTGTGGCGGATGCTCTGAATACATTGACTTTCAGTCAGAAGAAAGCAGCTCACCTGATGAAGAAAGTGCTGGAATCGGCGATTGCTAACGCTGAGCATAATGAAGGTGCGGATGTAGATGAGCTTTCGATTGCTACGGTGTTCGTCGACGAAGGTGTTACATTAAAAAGAATCAAACCGCGTGCCAAGGGCAGAGCGGATAGAATTTTCAAGCGTTCCTGCCATATTACCCTCACTGTCGCAGATGGTTGAGTAGCGATCGGATAGTAAGTTGGTAAATCAGAGTACGTAACGGGAGACCAAACATATGGGTCAAAAAGTTCATCCAATTGGCATGCGCCTTGGAATAGTGAAGGATCATACGTCAGTTTGGTATGCCGCCGGACAGAACTATTCGGATAATTTATATGCCGATCTGAAAGTGCGTGAGTATCTCCTGAAACGACTCGAAAAAGCATCTGTTAGCCGAATTGAAATTGAACGTCCCGCGCAGACTGCGCGGGTAACAGTGCATACCGCCAGGCCAGGAATAGTCATTGGTAAGAAGGGTGAAGATGTCGAGCATTTACGCCAGGAAATATCAGCCATGATGGGTGTACCGGTGCATGTCAATGTGGAAGAAATTCGCAAACCGGAACTCGATGCATACCTCGTAGCACAGAACATAGCACAGCAACTTGAGAGAAGAGTGCAGTTTAGGCGCGCTATGAAACGAGTCATACAATCCGCTATGCGGCTCGGGGCGGAAGGGATCAAAGTGCGAGTTGCCGGTCGATTAGGTGGTGCGGAAATTGCCCGTGCAGAAAGTTATCACGAGGGCCGTGTTCCGTTACATACATTAAGAGCGGACATTGACTATGCCACCTGCGAGGCCCTGACCACTTATGGAATTCTGGGAGTCAAGGTTTGGATTTTTAAAGGCGAGGTTTTTGTTCAGAGAGAAGAAGCTCCTGGCGCGACTGCCTAGAGGATGCAGAAGGATACTGGTAGATGTTGCAACCAAAGAGAACCAAATTCAGAAAGACGCAGAAAGGCCGGAACAGAGGACTTGCGTGGCGAGGTAACAAGATCAGTTTCGGCGATTTCGGACTGAAGGCGACCGGTCGTGGACGAATGACGGCGCGGCAGATAGAAGCAGGAAGACGGGCTATGACCAGGCATGTCCGTCGTGGCGGACAGATTTGGATCCGTGTATTTCCGGACAAGCCAATTACCCAGAAACCCCTGGAAGTAAGACAGGGAAAAGGAAAGGGAAATGTCGAGTATTGGGTAGCACAGATTAAACCTGGTCGGGTGCTGTATGAGATGCAGGGAGTTGATGAAGAGGTGGCACGAACGGCATGTCGATTGGCTGCAGCGAAATTGCCCTTCCCAACTGCCTTCGTAAAACGAAGCGTAATGTAACCGGAGCCTGGTTTGGCATGAAAGCGAGTGAATTAAGAGAAAAAACGGTAGATGAGTTGCAAGAGAACCTGATAGCGATGTTAAAGGATCAGTTTAATTATCGGATGCAAAGATCTACCGGACAACTAGGTCAGACTCATCTTTTGCAGCAGGTATCGAAAGATATTGCGCGGGTGAAGACTGTACTGAAACAAAAAGCGGATACTGCAGATGAGTGAGACAAAAAAGATTGCCCGAACCGTTAATGGAGTTGTCGTCAGTAACAAGATGGATAAAACGATCACGGTGAAAGTGGATAGGAAGGTCAAACATCCAATCTATGGCAAGTACATCAGCCGTAGCAATAAACTGCATGCTCACGATCCGTTGAATGAATGCCAGGAAGGGGATTTGGTGACAATTCAGGAAACCCGACCGATATCAAAATCCAAAAGTTGGCAATTGAGTTCTATTGATAGAAAGGCACCCGCTATTTGAACGCTATTTGAATAGGGGTTGTACCTTGTGGGGTCGGGAGTAGGGAAATGATTCAAACACAAACATATTTAGATATTGCAGATAACAGTGGTGCTCGCCGGGTAATGTGCATAAAGGTATTGGGCGGATCACGAAGGCGGTATGCGAATATCGGAGACGTCATCAAGGTTACTGTGAAAGAAGCGATACCACGAGGCAGGGTTAAAAAAGGGCAGGTGTTGGATGCCGTTGTAGTACGCACGAAAAAGGGTGTTCGTCGTCCGGATGGTTCCCTCATCAAGTTCGATGGTAACGCTGCGGTGTTATTGAACGCTCAGAGTCAACCGATAGGTACGCGGATTTTTGGCCCCGTTACCAGAGAATTGAGAACAGAGAATTTTATGCGGATCGTATCTCTGGCACCCGAAGTATTGTAGGGAATTGTGGAATTAGCTATGCAGAAGATTAAGAAAGATGATGAAGTGATTGTTCTCGCCGGGAAGGACAAAGGCAAGCGGGGTGCCGTTACTCACGTAACCAAAGATGGACGTCTGCTGATTTCAGGGATCAATATGATAAAGCGCCATACCAAGGGTAATCCGCAAGCGGGGCAACCCGGAGGTATCATCGAAAAGGAAGCCGCTATTCAGGCGTCGAATGTGGCAATCTTCAATTCGGCTACCAATAAGGCTGATCGTGTGGGAATCAAGTCGCTGGAAGATGGTGTGAAAGTGCGAATTTTTAGATCCACAGGCGAAGTAATAGACATTTAGGCAGACAGACAACATGGCCAATCTAAAACAACTTTACGACGATGAGATTCTTCCGAAGCTCCAGAAGGAATTGAATCTTGATAACGTCATGGCGGTTCCTCGAATCACCAAGATTACTCTCAACATGGGTGTGGGCGAAGCACTGGCTGATCGCAAACAGCTGGACAACGCGGTTGCAGACCTGGAGCGAATTGCCGGTCAGAAAGCGGTCATCTGTAATGCGCGAAAATCGATTGCCAACTTTAAGGTGCGTGAAGGTTATCCGGTTGGTTGTAAAGTTACATTGCGGCGTATGCGAATGTATGAATTTCTCGATCGATTGATCAATATTGCAATCCCCAGACAAAGAGACTTTAGAGGCATCAGTTCGAAATCGTTTGATGGCAGAGGTAATTTCTCGATGGGGGTTACCGAGCAGATAGTTTTTCCCGAGATTGATTACGACAAGATTGACAAGATTCGTGGGCTGGACATTGCAATTTCAACATCCGCTAAAACCGACGATCAGGGTCGTGCATTGTTGAGAGCATTTAATTTTCCATTAAGAACAGCAGGGTAGGATATGGCAAAAATATCCATGGTAGAGCGTGAGAAGAAACGTGCGCAGGTCGCAAAACGGTATGCCGTTAAACGTGCGGCAATTAAAGCTGTGCTGAAAGATAGCAATGCAACAGATGATGAACATTGGGAAGCCCAGTTAAAACTACAGAAACTGCCGCGAGACGCAAGCCCCTGCAGGCAACGAAGGCGTTGCAGATTGACCGGTCGGCCTCGTGGT
>CAZNFE010000163.1:0-6833 GCA_964571945.1 uncultured Pseudomonadales bacterium | reverse complement strand
CAACCCATCGTAATCAGTATCTTGGCCCCTTCCTCAACCATGAAATGAACCGATGTATTTCCTGCTATCGCTGTGTCAGATATTATCGTGATTATGCCGGTGGTGATGATCTGTCAGTTTTCGGTTCACGCGGCAGGGTATATTTTGGTCGTCATGAAGATGGTGTGTTACAGAGTGAATTTGCAGGGAACCTGGTTGAAGTTTGTCCGACGGGTGTTTTTACCGACAAGACGTTGAGCGAACACTACACCCGAAAATGGGATCTGCAGTCGGCACCTTCCATCTGTACCGGTTGCAGTATGGGTTGCAATATCATCGTCTCGGAGAGATATGGCCAGTTAAGACGGATTCAAAACAGATACAACCCGGAAGTGAACGGTTATTTTCTCTGTGACCGGGGTCGATTTGGTGGCGGATTTGTAAATCATGAGGATCGCATTACCCGCTGCGGAGAGAGAGATGAGAAGGGAATTTACCATGCCATCGGCAAACAGCAGATGCTGGAGAAAGTAGCTGCGCTATTGTCTGCTGCAGGCTCCAAAGTGGTTGGTATCGGATCTCCCAGGGCATCGCTTGAATCCAATCATCTGCTGGACAAGCTGGTTGGTACAGAGAATTTCTACAATGGCTTGTCCGGGCAGGAACAAACGATTGTCAAAGCCATTAATAACATCCAGCATGCCGGTGGTTGCGGAATTCCGACGCTGAAGGAAGTTGAAGCAGCGGATGCCGTGCTGGTGCTGAGTGAGGATATTACGAATACCTCTGCCAGGCTGGCTTTGTCCTTGCGGCAGATGGTCAGAAATCGATCCAACGAACTGGCCGATCAGATCAACATTCCGCTGTGGCACGATGCCGCAGTACGGAAACTGGCCCAGGACGAAAAAAGCCCTCTGGTCTTGATTACCGCTTCGGAAGACCGTCTGGAGGATGTCAGCAGCCTTACCCAGCGAGCCTGTCCGGATGATACGGCACGAATTGGATATGCAGTTGCCAACCAGATTGACGAACGCTTCGCCAGGCCAGCTGATCTCACAGAGGACGAACAGGCGCTGGCAGCCAGGATTGCTGCAATCCTGAACAGCGCAGCACGACCGATAATCATTTCCGGATCAGGAAGCCTGAATCTGTCAGTCGTAGAAGCGGCGGCAAACGTAGCCTGGGCACTTCAGGGTAAAAATAAAGAGAGCGGTTTGATCTACTGTGTTCCGGAGTGCAATAGCCTGGGTGTAACCATGCTGCAGGAAGGCAATAGCAACCGGTTGGATGAGCTGCTCGAAAGTGCAGAAGAAATAGACGTCGCCATTGTGCTGGAGAATGATCTTTATCGGCGAGCGCCAGCTAAACAGGTAGAGAGCTGGCTCGGTAACGTGAAAAACCTGATTGTGCTTGATCAGTTGGATAACCCGACGGCTTCGGATTCAACGCTGGTTCTGCCCTCGGCAACGTTTGCTGAAACTGAAGGCACGCTGGTGAATTATGAGGGACGTGCGCAACGATCATTTGCCGCATTTTTGCCTGAAGGAAATATTCAGGGAAGCTGGCAATGGCTGCTGGATATCGCGACTCAGATTGATAGTCAGGAGTTTGCGTCCATCACGCAGTTCGATCAGGTGACCGCGGATATTGAGGCGCAGCATGACAATTTATCCGGGGTAACCAGAGCTGCTCCGGCAGCCGGTTATCGGTCTGGTTCAGGACAGAAAATCGCACGAATGACACATCGCGCCAGTGGTCGTACTGCGATGGTTGCTGATGTAACCATGCATGAACCCAAACAACCGGAAGACCATACCTCTGCACTGGCATTCACGATGGAAGGAGCGAATGTAACCAAATCCGGTGAAGTTCCTGCTTCGCTAAAACCGAATATCTGGTCACCAGGCTGGAATTCAAATCAGGCAATTAGCAAATTCCAGACAGAAATCGGTGGCGCTCTCATTGACGATGACCCCGGTGTGAAACTAATTGGCACGCAATCACCTGCTGCTGATTTGCATGCGCGGTTTACCAGAATTCCATCCAGGATTGCGCAGCAGGGAGACTCACTGCAACTGGTACCCGGCTATCACTTGTTTGGCAGCGAAGAACTCAGTGCCAATAGCAAGGCTATCGCGCAACTGGCGCCACGCGGTTATTTTACTGTTCACCCGGAGGTTGCCGGTCGACTGGGAGTAACAGAAAACGACGGACTGGAGACGCAGGTTAACGGTGTTGCTGTCAGGCTTGATGTAGTCATTAGCGAAGCAGTCGCCAGGGAATGTGTAGTCTATGCGTATGGGGTCGAAGGCACCGGTCAACTGGTGCATGTGAATAGCGGAACCTTCAGCAAAGCAGAAGGTTGGGAATCGAAAAGGCCCTCCAATTTGATTAAGAGTGACAGGTAACCAAAAGTGGATGATCTCCTGATTTACATCGTTATATTTGGCACTCTGGTCGGTGCGATGACCTATGCTGCACTGCTGGTATGGTTTGAAAGACGGATGTTGGCCTGGTGGCAGGACCGTTTAGGGCCCAATCGGGTGGGGCCGTTTGGTATCGGATTAGCGCTTGCGGACATACTTAAACTGTTGGCAAAAGAAGACTGGGTGCCACCGTTTGCAGACAGGAAGGTTTTTGTGATCGCGCCCTGCTTTGTGATGATTGCCATGCTGATGGGATTTTCGGTAGTGCCATACGGGCCGGAAACTTATATTTCAAATCTGAATATAGGCTTGCTGTTTTTTATGGGAATGAGTTCCATGGCGGTCTATGCTGTTCTGCTCGGTGGTTTGTCCAGCAATAATAAATTTTCGCTAATTGGTGGCTTACGATCCGCAGCCCAGATGGTTAGTTATGAAGTATTCATGGGGTTGTCCCTGATGGGTATTGTAATGCTAACCGGGTCCTTTAGTGTGGTTGATATTGTCAATGCCCAGCAACACCTGTGGTTTGTAGTTAGCCAGTTTTTTGGCTTCCTGGTGTTTATGGTGGCGGGAATAGCAGAAAGTCACCGCTTGCCGTTTGACTTACCGGAGGCAGAGCAGGAACTGGTTGCCGGATTCCATACCGAGTATTCGGGAATGAAGTTCGGTATCTTCATGGTCGGAGAGTATCTGGGCGTAATCCTGGTATCGACCATGATAGCAACCCTGTTTTTTGGCGGCTGGAATGGTCCTGCATTTCTACCGCCATTGTTCTGGTTGGCCGCGAAAGTCTTCGTTTTCGTGATGTTTTTCATCTTGATGAGGGCGGGTCTCCCAAGACCAAGATATGATCAGCTGATGTCTCTGGGTTGGAAAGTGATGTTGCCGATTACGCTGGCTAATCTGGTTGTGACAGGAGGGGTTGTATTGTGGATGAACTCATAAGCAAACAGAGCAGGGATAAACAATGATCAAGGACATAATCAGTACTGTCCGCGGCACCTTCACCCAGCTGATGACTCTCAAGCGGGTTCTGGAGCACACGTTTTCGCCGCCCGATACGGTGGAATATCCGGAAACAATGCCTTATTTGCCACCCCGATACCGGGCGAGAATTGTGTTAACCAGAGATCCGGACGGCGAGGAGCGTTGCGTGTCCTGTAATCTTTGTGCGGTCGCCTGTCCGGTTGATTGCATCGTTTTGCAAAAAACTGAATCTGAGGACGGGCGCTGGCGTCCCGAGTTTTTTCGAATTAATTTTTCCAGGTGTGTGATGTGTGGTATGTGTGAAGAAGCCTGTCCAACCTATGCGATTCAACTCACACCGGATTTTGAGATGTGTGAATATGATCGTAAGAATATGGTGTATGACAAGGAACATTTGTTGATTGACGGGATGGGCAAATACCCCGGATACAGTTTCTGGAATGTGTCAGGCAAGAGCATCGCTGGTAAGGATAAAGGTGCAGCCGAAAATGAAGCTGAACCGGTCGATGTCAGGAGTCTGATGCCATGAGTACGATGGGTCAGCTCTGTAAGCCTGGTACGTACAAAGCCCCTTTTATCTTGAGAATAGAACTGTGGAAATAGCACTATTTTACATCGCAGCTACGATCGCGTTGATCTCTACCTTCATGGTACTGACACGATTTAATGCCGCTCATGCTTTGATTTATCTCATTATTTCACTCTTGTCTGCGGCGGTCATATTTTATGTTGTTGGCGCCCACTTTGCAGCGGTGCTGGAAATCCTCGTCTATGCCGGCGCCATCATGGTGCTGTTTGTATTTGTCGTTATGATGTTGAATCTGGGTCAGCGGGGTATTGATCAGGAACATGAATGGCTCAATGTAAAGATGTGGATTGTCCCATCAATATTGTCGGCTATCTTGTTGGTAGAAATTATTTACGTTTTGTCAGGTGGCAGCGTGCTTCTTTCAGGAGCGGGGGTTGGACCCAAAGCAGTTGGTATGAGCCTGTTTGGGCCGTATGTACTTGCCGTTGAAATTGCATCAATGCTGTTGCTTGCCGGTCTGGTCGGTGCCTATCAGTTGGGTCGCCGTTATCTGGAGGAAAATAGAGAGGAGGACAACCAGTAATGGACGCAGTAGCTGTCATTCCGTTAGAACATGGGCTTCTCCTGTCTGCGATGTTGTTTTGTATGGGCCTGATTGGCGTCATGATCAGACGAAACTTCCTATTTGTTCTAATGTCGTTAGAGATCATGCTGAATTCTGCCGGTATGGCATTTGTGCTGGTTGGAGCCAAATGGGGTCAACCGGACGGGCAGGTTATGTTTATGTTAATACTGAGTGTTGCTGCAGCAGAGGTTGCCGTTGCTCTGGGTCTTTTACTGCAGTTTCATCGCCGATTCAAAACGCTGGATATAGATGCTGCCAACAGGTTGAGAGGGTAACCAACGATGAACAGGAAGAGTTGTCGATATGAATGATCTACTAAGGTTGGTCCCAATATTACCTTTCCTGGGGTTTGTCCTGCAGTTCATATCAACGGGAAAATTACCCAGGATGTGGGTTGCCTTTATCGGCGCCGGGTCGGTAGGTTTGTCTGCACTGATAGTTGCCTTTACCGGAATAGAGTATCTGCAACAAATTGATCCTGTCCCGGCTACCATAACGTTATATACCTGGATGGATGTCGGTGGCTTAACACCCGGATTTTCCTTCTATCTGGATGGCTTGTCATTAATCATGATGTTTGTCATCACAGGAGTCGGATTTCTGATTCATCTGTATTCGACACTGTTCATGCTTGATGATGAAAGTTACGGCCGATTCTTTGCATACATGAATTTGTTTGTCAGCGCGATGCTTATCCTGGTCATGGCGGATAATCTTGTGTTGATGTATCTCGGCTGGGAAGGTGTCGGGCTCTGCAGTTATCTGCTGATCGGATTTTGGCAATCTGATCCGGCGAATGGAGCAGCAGCACGTAAAGCGTTTGTGGTAACGCGAGTCGGTGACACGGCGATGGCGCTGGGATTATTTCTGTTGTTTGCCCAGCTGGGCACCCTGGATTTCCAACCGCTGATGAAGCTGGCGGGAGAAACCTGGCAGACAGGCGATATCATCCCGACGATCGCCTGTTTCCTGATCCTCGGCGGCGCGGTAGGTAAGTCAGCGCAATTGCCTCTGCAAACATGGCTACCCGATGCCATGGCTGGTCCGACTCCGGTGAGTGCATTAATCCATGCGGCCACCATGGTTACTGCAGGCGTATACCTGATTGCCAGAACCCACGAGCTGTTTCTGCTTGCACCTGCTGCACAGATGGCGGTCGCGTTAGTTGGACTGATTACCTTGATTATGGCTGCGTGTACGGCGCTAACTCAAACCGATATCAAGCGAATTCTGGCTTATTCAACCATCAGCCAGATCGGCTATATGTTTCTTGCTCTGGGTGTCGGTGCCTGGTCAGCCGGGATCTTTCACCTGATGACCCATGCGTTCTTTAAAGCCCTCTTGTTCCTGGGTGCAGGTGCGGTTATTTACAGCCTTCATCACGAGCACAATATATTCAAAATGGGAGGTCTGCGTACGAAATTGCCGGTCGCATTCTGGAGCTTCCTGATCGGTAGTGCAGCGTTATCCGGAGTGCCATTTATCACCTCGGGTTTCTACAGTAAGGATGAAATCCTGCTAACCGCCTGGTCTCATGGCGATCTGGGACCATGGCTCTGGGCTGGTGGTGCCTTTGGTGCACTGCTAACGGCCATTTACAGCTTTAGACTGGTGTTTATCGTCTTCTATGGGGAAGTCAAAACCGAACCATCTGCGCCAGCCGGTTGGCAAATGGCTGTACCCTTGATCATTCTGTGCGGTCTGGCGATTGTTGGCGGTTGGTTCCATGTGCCGGTGGATGCGGTATTCCCCGAAGTCGCAGAAGCTCATCATGGCGGTGCAGTATTCATTGTGACAGCGGCAATTCCCGTGGTCGGCATACTGCTTGCGTGGCTGATATTCCTGCGTAAGAGCATCGACGTAACACCGTTAACGGAATCAACTGTGGGTCGGTTGATCACCCGGTTCTGGTTTAGCCATTGGGCGATGGACTGGCTGTATGATCTGGTGTTTGTTAACAGATACCGCTGGATTGCGGCTGTTAACAAGGATGACGCTGTAGATTTCTTCTTCAACGGTACTGCCTCATTTGCTCAATTTCTTCATCGATTACTTGGCATCACTCAAACCGGGCAGCTTCGCTGGTATGCAGCGACTATGGCGACCGGCTTTGTGTTGGTAATTGCGATACTAATGGGATTTATTTAGTAGGCTCAGGAAATGATTTTAATTGCACTAGTCTCCATACTATTTATCGGCGGGATTGTCGCCTGGCTTGCTGAGGGCTGGAATCGGGATTGGCCCAGGTGGGTCTCACTGATATCCATTGCACTTGCCGCACTAATGC
>CAZNFE010000162.1:0-6854 GCA_964571945.1 uncultured Pseudomonadales bacterium | reverse complement strand
CGAATTCATCGACTGGGTGCTATCAACCTGGCGGCCATCGATGAATATGATGGCCAGCTCGAAAGAAAACTGTACCTGGATGCTCAGAATGAGGATCTGGAAAGTGCACTCGCAATATTGCAAAATGCCATTCACAAGATTGATAAGGAAACTCGTACCCGGTTTAAGGAGACGTTCGATCAGGTCAACTCAAAGCTACAGCAGACTTTCCCTAAATTATTTGGTGGTGGTCACGCATATCTTGAGATGACAGGAGATGACCTGCTGGATACTGGCGTCGGGTTTATGGCGCGTCCACCAGGAAAGCGTAATACCAGCATTCAACTACTATCGGGTGGAGAGAAGGCATTGACAGCAATTGCGCTGGTTTTTTCTATTTTCTCGCTTAATCCAGCGCCTTTTTGCATGTTGGATGAAGTGGATGCGCCACTGGATGATGCGAATGTGGGAAGGTACTCGGAGATGGTAGAAGAGATGTCCAGAACAGTACAATTCATCTACATTACGCACAACAAAATATCCATGGAGGCAGCGCATCAATTGTTAGGGGTCACCATGCATGAAGCAGGAGTGTCGCGGCTGGTAAGTGTTGATGTTGATGAAGCGGTAGCGCTGGCAGCAGTATAGTTGATTTAAAAGGTACTCGAATGGAGTCTCTCATGATGGATCTGGGTCTTCGTGACTGGTTGCTCATATTAGGACCTCTGGTTATTGCCGCTGTACTGGTGCATGGTTACTGGAAGATGCGGCGTAACGGACCCAGACTCAAGATGTCGCTGGACAAGCAGTTTCAGAGTGACATAGGCGAAGTTGTCGATACTGATGATCTGTCCCTGCTGCGTGCTGAATTGCCGAATGGCGGTGCGAGACTGGTCAATAGCGCCGGGGAGGATTCTACCGGAGTCGATTCTGATCAATCGATGGATATTAATCTGGACGAAAATGTTCCGGTGCTCATGGATCCGATACAGGTAGATGCTGATATAAATGACGGTACGGGTGACCAGCTTGAATTTGGTGAGCTGGTTGCTGAACAAGAACCGTTCAGTTCAGATTCTGCAGGACCAGAGGAAAAACCAGGCACCAGACAATCGACTGAAAAAGCCGAACGTCCGGAAAAACTGCAGATTCTGAATCTACTCTCCAAAGAAGCTGGATTTAATGGCCAACAACTGCTGGAGTCATTGGTGACCTGTGGATTCCAGTACGGGGATATGAACATCTTCCACTATTTGGATGATCGCACCGGAAGGCCTGTTTTCAGTCTGGTTAATGCCATTGAACCCGGGACTTTTGATCTGAACAGCATGGATCAGCTGGTAACGCCTGGTGTAAGCCTGTTCATCAAATTGCATGATCTGGATGATCCGGTAGCCGGATTCAAACAATTGATTCAGAAAGTGAAACAACTTGCAACCGAGCTGGATGCTGCCATCACGGATGAGAAGCATAATTCTGTCACTCAACAGGCTCTTGAGTATGAGTTACAGGAAGTCCTTGAATATAGTGCCAGATACCCGAGATGATACTGGTGCCTGGCGGGCAATATCTATCGCGGTAAGGCATTCATGACTGTTCCTGATAAAGTTATCAAAGATATCGAGGCGCTTCGATCTGAGATTGATCATCACAACTATCAATACCATTCACTCGACATGCCAGAGATCACTGATCGTGATTTTGATCAGTTGTTTCAGCGCCTGTTGGCACTGGAAGCGCAATACCCGCAATTAGTTACGCCGGATTCTCCTTCTCAGAGGGTGGGTGGGGCTCCCCTGAAAGCCTTTTCGCAAGTGGCACACAGATTGCCAATGCTGTCTCTTGATAACGCGTTCAATGCCGAGGATTTGCGGAATTTTGATCGTCGAATCAGAAATCGGCTTGCTGATGAAGCAGAGATCACCTACACCTGTGAACCAAAAATTGATGGCGTTGCGGTCAGCTTGCTGTATCAGGCTGGGGTTCTTGTGCAGGGTGCAACCAGAGGTGATGGCATGGCAGGTGAAGATATCACCGGCAATGTCAGAACCATTGACGCGATCCCGTTGCGATTGAGGGGTACAGCTTATCCTTCAACCCTGGAAGTTCGAGGCGAGATCTATATCTCAAAATCGGGTTTTGCACAAATGAATGCAAAAGCCGCTCGTGAGGGTGAGAAGCAGTTTGTGAACCCCCGAAACTCGGCGGCAGGGAGTTTGCGCCAACTGGATCCCGGGTTGACCGCACAGCGACCTTTGACGATGTATTGTTACAGTATTGGGCTGGTTGAAGGTGGTGAATTACCCCGCAGACACAGTGTGATTCTGCAAACCCTGAAAGAATGGGGTTTCCGAATAAATCCACTGATCGAAACAATGACCGGAATTGAAAAGTGTGTGCAGTACTATGAGCGCATGCATGCCATCAGGGATGAATTGCCGTATGAAATCGACGGTGTTGTCATTAAGGTCGATGAGATCGATTTACAGAATCAATTAGGCCTCCTGACGCGAACACCCCGTTGGGCGATAGCGCACAAATTTCCGGCAGAAGAAGCGATGACGGTGGTGGAAGACGTTGAGTTTCAAGTTGGCAGAACCGGTACCATCACCCCGGTAGCCAGGCTTACACCGGTTTTTGTCGGGGGTGTCACGATCAGTAACGCCACGCTGCACAACATGGATGAAATTACCCGTCTTGGACTACTGGTTGGCGATTGGGTGGTTGTACATCGGGCAGGCGATGTCATTCCGAAAGTGGTGCGCGTTCTGGAAGAAAAACGACCCGCTGACGCCAGGGTAATTCAGGTGCCTGCTGTTTGTCCTGCTTGTGGATCTGAGGTCGTGACTGTGACGGGTGCAGTAGCTGCCAGATGCTCCGGCGGAATGTATTGTAGTGCGCAAACCAAAGAGAATATCCGGCATTTCGCTTCACGTCAGGCCATGGATATCGATGGCCTGGGTGAAAAACTTGTGTACCAATTGGTAGATGAGAAACTGATCCAGACCAGTGCCGATTTGTTTGCATTAACGGTTGCAGATTTGACACCTTTGCAGAGAATGGCCGCCAAATCTGCGCATAACCTGATAACCGCTCTGGAGCATTGTAAGCAGACCACGCTACCCAGATTCATCTACTCTCTGGGTATACCGGAAGTGGGTGAGTCGACAGCAAGAAGTCTGGCGCAACATTATGGTGATCTGGACTCGATCATGGCTGCAGATGAAGATATGCTGCAGCAAGTACCTGACGTTGGTCCAATCGTCGCTGGTAAGATTGCTGCGTTTTTCAGGCAGGTCCACAATCGTGAAATTATAGACTCACTGATAAAGTCTGGAATTACCTGGCCGGTGATAGAATTGTCCCGCAACGCAGACCTGGATGGGCAGACATTCGTGTTGACCGGCACCCTGTCTACCCTGTCACGAAATGAAGCCAGGGCGAAACTCCAGTCGCTGGGTGCGAAAGTAAGTAGCTCCGTTTCCGGAAAAACCACCTGGCTGGTGGCGGGTGACGCGGCCGGATCCAAACTGAAAAAGGCTGAGCAATTGGGTATTGATATTCTGGATGAGGATGCACTCCTGGCTCTGTTTACTGAATATGGCATAGACGAGGTTTAGCGCATGAAAAAACTGAATCTTCTTTTGTTGGTGGTAATGCTTAGCGCCTGTGCATCAGCGCCGCCGAGTAATACGGATAATATCTGTTCCATATTCTTTGAAAAAGGCAAGTGGTACAAGAAAACCCGTAAAGCACAGAAACACTGGGGAACCCCAATCCCGATATTGATGGCGATTGCCAGGCAGGAATCAGGATTTCATGGCAGAGCCAAACCCCCCCGCAAGAAAATTTTTGGCTTTATTCCGGGTCCCCGGCCAGCCAGTGCGTATGGTTTTGCCCAGGCAACTAATGAAACCTGGTCTGCATATAAGAAAGCTACCGGTCACTGGTCGGCGGATAGAAACGACTTCGGTGATGCGATGGATTTCATGGGTTGGTATAACGATCAGAGCTTCAAGAAAAACCATATTGCTAAAACGGATGCCTATCATTTGTATTTGGCATATCACGAGGGACAAGGCGGATTTCAGAAACGCAGTTTTAAGAAAAAGAAGTGGCTGTTGGATGTTAGCCACAAAGTTTCTGCGACCGCGGCAACCTATCGAAGCCAGTTAAAAGGGTGTGAGAAGAAACTGAATAGAGGCTGGTTTTTTGGGCTGTTTTGATTCAGGGTATTGATTCAGGTTTTTGCTTCAGACTGCCGATACAGGATTCAAACAGTGCCTACATGCTTGATGAACAAATAAAAGAATCTATTCAGACAGCCTACACCAGATTGCTGGAAGCCAAGGGATATAGAGCGCGATACTGCCAGAAACTGATGATAGCGGAGATTGCCAGAACGCTGAGTGCAATCGAGACAGACACCGAAGGGAACCGTGTGGCTGGCCCGCATATTGCGGTGCTGGAGGCAGGAACAGGTACTGGAAAAACCATCGCTTATGCGCTGGCAGCGATTCCTCTGGCAAAAGCTATGGGTAAATCGCTGGTTATCTCGACTGCGACCGTAGCGCTTCAGGAGCAGATTGTTTTCACGGACCTGCCCGACATCAAACGTCATGCTCAATTGGATTTCAGCTTCGCCATTGCCAAGGGTCGTCGGCGTTATCTATGCCTGTCCAGGCTCGATCTGATTCTCCAGGAAACTGCATCGATGAATCAGTCGCTGGCGTTCTATGAAGATGAACTGGCCACACAAACCGATGCAGAGAATCGTGCTCTTTATCAACAAATGCTGGATAAACTGTCACGGGGTGAATGGGATGGTGATCGAGATACCTGGTTGGATAACATCGACAACGGTGCCTGGAATCCGGTCACCTCGGATCATGTGCAGTGTACCGGACACAAGTGTGCGAATCATGGGTCCTGTTACTTTTACAAGTCCCGGGAACGCATTCATCAGGTTGATTGCATCGTAACCAATCATGATCTGGTGCTGTCAGACCTGGTGATGGGGGGTGGTGCTGTATTGCCGGATCCTGAAGACACATTCTATATCTTCGATGAAGGCCACCATGTTCCGGATAAGGCAATCAATCATTTCACTCACTTCACGGGCTTGAATTCAAGTCTGCTCTGGCTGGATCAGATTCCAGGTGTGCTGGAAAGCTTTCATAAGCAGGTAGCCGCCAGCATGGATCTGAATGTCAACGTAAACCGGTTCGAAGAAGCCATCACAGGTCTGGTTGAGCAGTTGCAGCAGATCCATGAGCACCTGGAAGAACTGCTCACTCAACCTGAAGCAGACACCAACAGGCACAAAAACACCAGTCAATATCGGTTTTCGGGTGGCCTGGTGGACAGGCCGATTCAGCAGATGGCAGGTGAACTGTTTGCTCGTTTTAATCGATTACAGGGAATGCTGGCAACCCTTGCTGAGTTGCTCGATTCCCGACTGGAAGATGCGGCCGGGATTGAAAGAGACCGACTGGAGGAATGGTACCCGCTGGTGAGTGCAATGACCGCAAGAGCGGAAGCCAATACGCTGCTCTGGTCGGATTATGCACAGCTGGATGATCCGGGTCTTCCACCCAGAGCACGATGGCTCGATCTACGGGAAGGGTCCGTTGACCTGCAGGTGTACAGTAGCCCAATCACGGTGGACCAAACACTCAATGAGAAGCTGTGGAACAGATGTTTCGGCGCTGTGGTTACATCCGCGACACTTTCGGTGGGTGGTAATTTTGACCGCTACATCGCGCTATCCGGCATTCAAAATGATAATTGCTTCAGGGCGCTGCCCAGTCCATTCGATTTCTCCCGACAGGGTGAATTGCGTATTCCGGCGATGGAGAGCGATCCGGGAGATCCGGAAGCACATACCCGGGCGGTCATTGAGACCTTGCCAATGCTGCTCACCGGTACACTCGGTTCTCTGGTGTTGTTTACTTCCTGGAAACAAATGTTCGCCGTCCTCGATGGTATGGGTGAGGAGTTGAGGCCCCGGGTGTTGCCGCAGGGTGACTTGTCCAAACTGGAGATCATTCGGACGCACAAGAGGCGCGTTGATGCCGGAGCGCAAAGTATTATCTTTGGATTAGCCAGTTTCGCCGAAGGGATCGATCTGCCAGGTCAATACTGTGACCATGTGGTGATCGTCAAGATCCCTTTTTCCGTACCGGATGATCCGGTCGGTGCGACACTGGCCGAATGGATTGATATGAAAGGTGGTAATGCTTTTCGGGAAGTATCCATTCCGGATGCAATTTTGCGCCTGGTACAGGCTTGTGGAAGGTTGCTGCGAACGGAGCAGGATGTGGGCGTGGTCAGTCTGCTGGATCGTCGTGTGATCACCCGGCGATATGGTGAAATGATTCTGAATGCCCTGCCGCCTTTTCGTCGTGTGATCGAACGATAGGGGACATTTCACTCTCCCGGGTACCACAAAGATCCTGGCAATCAGAATTATCCATTCAGTCTTTGTTCAGAATCTATCGACTATGCTATGCATCAAGTTCAACAGCCGGAGGAACAGAGATGAAGAAAGGGCTAATCGCATCAATATCGATTGCAACACTGTTTTTTGGAACCGCTATCGCAGCGAGTGCTTCTGAATCCAGCTACGATTTCGCAAAAGTAGTTGGTTCCGAGCCGATCACCCGGATAGTCCGTGTCAGCATGCCGCGTCAGGAATGCTGGGATGAAGAGGTAAGCCATCCCGAGTATGGCGATAGGAGTCATGGCGTTGGTACTGTGGTAGGCGCGATTCTAGGTGGTGCACTCGGAAATGCTGTGGGGCATCGCACGATAAATAAGAAGGTTGGGACAGTTGTTGGTGCAGTTCTGGGAGGTACGCTGGGACATGCACGGGA
>CAZNFE010000161.1:0-6866 GCA_964571945.1 uncultured Pseudomonadales bacterium | reverse complement strand
TGCAATCAGGGGTTTTGAAAATGTATGAACCGCTCGATGGTATAAGGTCGCTTCTTTGAAAATCGATTCGCTCTCCCCATCCGCAAATTCCTTGAGATCGAAACCACCACAAAAAGAAGATCCTTCACCAGTCAGAATGACGACCTTTATGGATTCGTCTGCCGCCAGCTCACCCAGGCAATTCACGATCTCCTGACGTAACCGGGTGGACAGCGCATTTCTCTTTTCCGGTCGATTAAGTGTAATCAGCGCAATCATGCTCTCCGGAAGCGCTACCTTCAGATACTCGTATGTCATTCCGATACTCCTATACCTCAGGTGGACAGGGACGAACTGGTCTGTTTACTTACCGGCAATCAGTCATCCATTTCTTCCCGGTCCGATCAGTCCGATTGTAATCGCGATTTTGTGCAGAATCACGTAATCTAGAGCGAACAACAAAAATAGTAGAGGTTTCTGCGATGGGTATCTATGACAGATATATACTGCCACACCTGGTGAACAGCAGTTGCAGCGCTAAACCGATCACCTATCAACGCAAGAAAGTCGTACCAGACGCTTCCGGAAGGGTGCTCGAGATCGGTATGGGCTCTGGTCTGAATCTACCTTTCTACAATCCGGATAAGGTTGATTTCGTCTGGGGTCTGGAACCTTCGGCAGGCATGCGTGCGAAAGCCGGAGAATCCGTTGCAGCAGCACCCTTTGAAGTAAAATGGCTGGATCTTCCCGGAGAAGAAATCCCGCTGGAGGAAAATTCCGTCGATACCATCGTGCTAACTTACACACTCTGCACTATTCCTGACACATTGAAGGCAATGGGGCAGATGAAACGCGTACTCAAGCCTGGCGGCCGATTACTATTTTCGGAACATGGGAAAGCACCGGATCAAAGTGTTCAGAAATGGCAGGATCGAATCGATCCGGTCTGGAAGATTTTCGGGGGTGGTTGTCATATCAATCGACCCATTCCTGAATTGATCGAACAGGGAGGATTCAGGCTGTCGACGCTGGAGTCCATGTACCTGCCGAACACACCCAAATGGGTGGGATTTAACTACTGGGGCTCAGCCATGTGAAGATGCTTGGTACCCGCACCCGGCGTTTTGCATAACATGCCGGTGGGAGTCCAAACCAGAGCCGTGTGCCAGGTGCCTGCAGGAACAATCAATACCGTACCATTAATGTATATTTTTCAATTACTTATGTATCTTTTTTAATCTATATTATAGATTATATATGGCATAGATCTGATACCTTCTGAAGCACCACCAGTTCCTTATCAGACAACATTGCTTGTAATTCTTGCCACTGCCGCAGGGACCGGGATCGTTGTCTTAATTAGTTCTTGAAATAAATGACCCCAATCAATAAGGTTAGCACCACACTCAGCAGCCGATGCACTGAAACGGTTCGAGTGATATGCACAATATAATGGAAGTAGGTACCATGCATTATCAAGACCTCCGTCCATGGCAGCACAGTCACACGTTTGGTCAGGAACGAAAGCGTCCGGGAGAGTTGCGCACATTCATCGTAATCGGAATCACCGGTGCCATGATGGTCGTTGAACTGATTGCCGGTGTTCTGTTTGGATCCATGGCGTTGTTGGCAGATGGTCTTCACATGGCATCGCATGCAGCGGCGCTAAGTATCAATGCCTTTGCATATGTGTATGCAAGACGACATGCCCTGGATTCTCAATACAGTCTTGGAACCGGCAAGGTCAATGCACTCGGTGGGTTTAGTGGCGCAGTATTATTGGCAGTATTCGCCCTCCTGATGGTATGGGAAAGTGCCGATCGGTTCGTCTATCCGGTTGAAATTGTTTTTAATCAAGCGATCGTGGTTGCCTTTATCGGATTGCTTGTCAACGGTGCCAGCGTGCTGATCCTTGGCGTTCAGGATCACCACCATGATCATACGCATCAGCACTCGCACCATAACGACCACAATCTTAAATCGGCCTATCTTCACGTGATGGCTGATGCGCTCACATCCGTACTGGCGATCGTTGCTTTGCTAACCGCGAAGTATTTCGGATTCATCTGGATGGATCCTGCAATGGGTGTTGTGGGAGCAATCCTGGTAGCTCGCTGGTCGATTGGCTTAATGAAAGAAACCAGTAGTGTGTTACTCGACAGGCAAGGACCAAACCACATCCAACAGAGCATCACCCAGGCGATTGAATCGGATGGAGATAGTAAAATTGCCGATCTGCATCTATGGTCCGTCGGCCCCAATATCTTTGCTGCAGTTATTGCGATTGTGGCGCATGAACCCCAGACACCTGATGCGTACAAAGCTCGCATTCCAAAAAACCTCGGACTCGCGCATATATCAGTAGAGACTCACGAATGCCCGTCCGCCAACCCTGAGTAGCCGGTATAATTAGTTGGCTAATGTTCCGGTGGTCGCCAAACCTGTCTCGCAGCAAACACGCTAAAGTGTATTGATGGTGCGGGTCATGGATGCTTTACGATCCATAACCATCCATCCGGTATCACTCGACCCATCCTGTTACCATTCGTGTACCGCGTAGTCGGCTGGACCTGAGTGTTTAATTCGCCTAATTGCCGGACACTTGAAACGCCTGGATCCGCAGTACCGGATTTAGTGCAAAAGTGACCAAAGAACTGTAAATACACCTAAATCAAGGTAGTATTAAAAGTTGGAACAAAATCCGAATAATGCATCATAACGGTGAATCTGGGGGGAAAGCAGGATATGAGTAGTCAGGGAAAATCAGTTGATGTTACAGCCGCCATGTCAGGAGTTTTCTACAGGAAACCTTCTCCGGACGATCCTCCTTACGTCGAGGTTGGTGATACTGTAAAGAAGAAACAGGTCCTTGCCTTACTGGAAACCATGAAGGTATTCCAGAAAGTCAAATCTCCGATTGCGGGTACTGTTGAGAAAATTCTGGTAGAGAATGAGACACCGGTAACGGATGGTGCGGTTCTCTTGGTGATCAAATCCTGAACAGGAGAATATTGAGATGGGTGAATGGATAAACGGTTACATAGCCCGCATGGAAGCCCTCGACCAGGAAGCCTTTGATGGCGGGGGTTCAGAAAGAATCGAAGTGCAACATCAGCTGGGTAAACTCACGGCGAGGGAAAGAATTGACCTGTTGGTTGATGCGGGAAGCTTCCGGGAACTGGGTTCCAATGTGCGGGACCCTTCGGGCCGCTTCAAACCGGTTCACAAACCAAGCCCCTGTGATGGCGTGGTGATGGGTGTGGCAGAAGTGGATGGCAGGAAAATGCTGGTATATTCAATCGACTTCACAGTGATGTCCGGCACCATCGGAGACCAGGGCGTATGGAAGATTGCTGAACTGGTCGAGATGGCTGGTAAGGAGCAATTGCCACTGTTTGGAATGATCGACTCGGCCGGTTCGAGAATTTGCTTCAAAAATGGGTCTGCCGGTCTCAATGGCATGGGTCAACTGATCAGAAATTACTGCCTCTACTCAGGAATTATCCCTCAAGTAACCATGATTCTGGGGCCATGCACCGGGCCTATGGCACAGATTGCAACGCTATCGGACATTCTCATAATGAATGAAGACTCTGGTTTTCTTTGGCTCGGAGGGAAATTAGAAACTGATGAAGCCGGGACTGCTGAATTTCACATGACCAAATCCGGGCAATGCGACCTGATTGCAGAAAGCGACGAACATGCAATCCAACTTGCCAAACAGGTATTTTCATTCATACCGCAAAATTGTTGGGAAAGTCCGGCTGTCATACCTGGCGACGATGATCCGGTCAGACGGGAGGAGCAATTGCTCAATGTCATGCCAAACGATCCCAAGTTTACATACGATATGCATGAGATCATCGAATTGATCGTCGATAACGGCGAGTTCTTCGAACTAAAGGAAGATTTTGCTCCTAATTTTATCATTGGATTTGCGCGCTTCGATGGCATTGTCACCGGTATTTCCGCCAGCAATCCGGATGAACTAAGTGGTGTTATGGAACCGGATTCATCAGACAAATACGACAAATTCATGATGTTTCTGGATTGCTTTAACATCCCCCTGCTGACCTTGTCAGACACTACAGCCTATCCACCCGGTGATCGATGGGAGCGTATGGGTGTTATCCGGCACGGTGCGAAAAACCTGCATGGGTATTCCAATCTGACCAATACCAAGATAACAGTAGTACTCAGAAGATCCTACGGTGGTTCCAACATCACCATGGGCTGCGCCAAGATGGGTCCCGATTTTATCTTCGCATGGCCAACCACCGAGTTTGCACCGACCGGTCCCGAATCGATTGTCCAGGCCATTTTCCACAAGGAGTTGGCAGCAGCGAAAGAAAAAGGCAATTATGAAGAGGCTTACAATGCTTACCTGACGCCACTGAAAGAAGGCTTCAGTGTACTCAACATGTCCAGGGTCTATACGACATTTTATACGGTGCACGCGGTGATAGATCCAAGGGACACCAGGGCCAATATCGTCAAATCACTGCACGCTTCAGTGAACAAAAGAGAGCCGCTCCCCGACAGGAAACGCTATATCAAACCAGCCTGACCGGATATCAAAGAGGATTACATCATGGGCGACAGAATGGCCGATGCCATAAAGCGATACCATCAAATTCAGGATAAAAACCTCCTCGGCGGGGGCGTAGAGCACATAGAACGACAGCATAATCGAGGCAAACTCACAGCTAGAGAACGCATCGATGTACTCATTGATGAAGGCACTTTCAATGAACTGGGATCGAGCGTAGGCACCACCGGTGCGCGCATCGACGGCAGAGTCCCGGTAGCACCGTGTGATGGTGCAGTTATCGGTACCGCCAAGGCGAACGGTCGACTGATCGCCATTTATGCACCGGATTTTACCGTCCTCGGTGGTTCCACAGGCGCACAGCACGGCCACAAGTATATGAAGATTATGGAAATGGCCGCCAGGGTGGGTATCCCGCTGGTCAACCTGCTGGATTCTTCCGGTGGTCGTCTGGGTTATACCGACATCGTTACTGCCGGAGTGGAATGGCAGTTCCGGATGGAATCTATCTACTCCGGCCTGGTGCCCCAGATCACCGTGTTGATGGGGCCCTGTATTGCCGGAGGGGCTTATCTGCCCACCCTGTGCGACTTTCTCCTGATGAGCAGGATCTCAGCCAATATGTGGCTGGGTGGACCGCGCCAGACAGCAGCAGCCACCTCGGAGAAAATTGATCGCAACATCGGTGGGCCGGATTATCATATGCAGCTTTCTGGCAGTGCTGATATGGTCGGTGATGACGATGAGATTACCATCAAGCAGTGTCGCGAACTGCTCAGATACTTGCCTCAGAGCTATCGTGAGAAAGTTCCCAATTGGGAACAGTACGATGACCCATCGCGGCAGACAGATGAGTTGCTGGAACTCATCCCGGATGATTTTACCGAAACCTATGACATGCATGACGTTATTAGCGTACTCGTCGATGACGGTGAATACCTGGAAATCAAGGATGAATATGCGAAGAACCTGATCACCTGTTTTGCTCGTTTCAACGGTGAAGTTGTAGGAATTGCAGCAAACAATCCTGCTTATCCTGGCAGTATTCTGGAAATAAATTCATCGGACAAATACTACCGTTTTCTGCAGGTATTAGATGCATACAACATACCACTGGTCAATCTGGTGGATACACCCCCATTCGTGCCAGGAGAGGATCAAGAAGAATTGGGGCTGTTACGCCACATGGGAAAAATAGTGGATGTATATGCCACGACCACGGTGCCCAAAATCAGTGTCGTTCTGCGAGAAGCTTATGCGGATGCAGGTTCCCTGGTCATGGGTGCGCTGAAGAGTATGGGAGCAGACCTGACCTATGCTTTGCCTGTTGCACAATTTGCGGTTGAGGCATCAGAATTGGATTACAGCAAGATTTATGGCAAAGGCATCGAAGACGACGCGTATGAAGCATACAGCTTCCTCTCGCGTGAAAAGCTGGACGCATTTGAGGTGGGTCACAGCTTCACAGCCCAGATAATCGATGAGATCATCCTTCCTCAGGATGTCAGGAAGAAAATTATCGATGCTCTCGACATCACGAGAAACAAAGTGGAAAAACTGCCTGAGCGAGCCAAGAATCACAGTGCTCCGCCAACCTGATTGAAATCCAGGGATCTCTGCATATGTTCAATAAAATCCTGGTTGCCAATCGCGGTGAGATTGCACTCAGAATTATCCGCGCCATCAAAGAACTGGGTATACAATCCGTGGCGGTCTATTCAGAAGCCGATACCACATCCAGGCATCTGCAGTTAGCCGACGAAAAGGTCTGTATCGGCCCGGGTATGAGTACAAAAAGTTATCTGAGCGTGGATAACATACTGGCTGCAGCGAGGCAAACAGGTGCAGATGCCATCCACCCTGGCTATGGATATCTTGCTGAGAGTCAAGACTTTGCAGAAGCCTGCCTGGATTCCGGTTTTGTTTTTATTGGCCCCACACCTGCCAACCTGAGTCTCGCCGGGGATAAGTTAATGGCCAAGGCGATTATGGTAAAGGCAGGAATCCCCGTAATCCCATCCGGACCGGGCGCCGTGGCCAACATCGAAGAAGCAAAACTGATTAGTCTGGAAATCGGTTATCCCGTAATGATCAAGGCTTCTGGAGGTGGCGGTGGCCGCGGTATCAGGATTTGTCAGAGTGAAGAGGTTCTTCTTGAAGAATTCGCGGTTGCCAAAGCAGAAGCCGGAGCTGCTTTCAGCAATAACGAACTCTACCTGGAAAATATAATTGACCAACCCAGCCTATTTGAATTTCAGGAGGTGGAGGTAACCCACGCAACCACACGCTCGATCTTCCAACGGCGCCTGTACCGGCGGAGTGGACGACCGTCCTGGCT
>CAZNFE010000160.1:0-6934 GCA_964571945.1 uncultured Pseudomonadales bacterium | reverse complement strand
TCTCTGACATGCCTTCCCTTCCGGTACCACTACCCATCAATGTTATTTGTGGATGTGTCGTGGCGGCAGCCGTGTGAGTCGCTCTAAACTAACCTACTGGCATACTCGCCACTTCAAACTCGTCGTGCAGAAGGCCGTATCCTGCTGGAATGGATCTGGTATGGACATTAGTCCGGGGTTCCTCTATTTTCTGCTGCTATAATTCACAAGATATAATCCACAAGAAATAATCCACAAGGAATAAACTGCAAGAGATCATTTACCAGGGACACTCATGAGCCAGGAAAAGGGTAATCACAAACCTCCGCATAAGCCGAAACCGGCAGAGGATGTGCAATCGGAACAATTGCAGCAGTTACGTGACAACATAGATGCTGTTGACAGTAAGATGCTGGAATTGTTAAACGAGAGGGCAACCTACGCACTGAATATTGCCGATGTAAAAAAGCAGCATGCAAAAGATTTAGCGCCGGTTTACTATCGCCCGGAACGTGAAGCACAGGTGCTGCGAAACCTGATCGAAAAAAATACCGGCCCGGTCCCGAATGACAAGGTTGAACACCTGTTCAGGCAGATCATGTCTGCCTGCCTGGCTCTGGAAGAACCGCTCACGGTAGCCTATCTCGGTCCACCGGGGACCTTCACCCAGATCGCTGCATTTAAACAGTTTGGCCAGGGCATCAATGATAAATCCATGCCCACTGTGGATGATGTTTTCAAGGATGTCGAGGCAGAATCTTCCAATTACGGAGTCGTTCCGGTGGAGAACTCCACAGAGGGTGTCATCAATCACACGCTGGATAATTTTCTGGAATCAACCCTTAAAGTGTGTGGCGAGGTAGAACTTCGCATCCACCATAATTTAATGATTGCGCCGAATTCCGGGGAGTCTTCTGTGACTCGCATATACGCCCATCAGCAGACCCTGGCACAATGCCGCAGGTGGCTGGATGGCCATTGGGCAAAGGTACCCCGCATCGCAGTCACCAGTAATTCCGAAGCGGCACTCAAGGTGACCCAGGAACCCGGAGTTGCAGCAATTGCCAGTGAAATGGCAGCGGAATTGTATGATTTGAAGATTATTTCCAGCAAGATTGAGGATAAGTCAGACAATACCACCCGCTTTCTGATTATCGGTCGGGAAGATATCGGTCCCAGCGGCAATGATAAAACCTCTATCATGGTGTCCACACGGAACCGCCCCGGAGCCCTGTATCATCTGCTGGAACCGTTTCATCGCCATGAAGTCAGTCTGACATCTATAGAAACCAGACCCTCCACAACGGCCATGTGGTCGTATGTATTCTTCATTGATTTTGAGGGACATCAGACCGATGAAACATTCCGGAAGATATTGGAGGAGATCAATAAAGATGCCCTGGAAGTCAAAATACTTGGTTCCTATCCCCGGGCGCTGACATAGGATATTGGGGACAGTTTACTTATTTAATTCCAAATATCCGATATTAAATAAGTAAACTGTCCCCAAAATATCCTGTCCCCAACAGCGCGGAACTCACAAGATGATTAATCGTACAGCAGTAATAGGTCTCGGATTGATCGGCGGCTCATTTGCACTTGCACTCCAGAAGCAGGAAATCTGCCTGGATGTTATTGGCTATGACAAATCCGTCAATAGTGGAGCCTATGCTCTGGAGAAGGGCATCATTACGACGGCTGCTGCATCGGTTGCTGAAGCGGTTGCAGAAGCAGATCTGATTGTGCTTGCCGTGCCGGTATTGAGTATCGAGCCGGTACTTGCCGAAATTAATCGAGTCCTCTGGCACGAAGGGCGTTGCATCAGAGATAACCTGGTAATCACGGATGTCGGCAGCGTAAAAGGAATTGTGGTGGCAGCGGCCAGGCGGGTATTCGGCACGGCACCAGGTTGCCTGGTACCTGCTCATCCCATCGCCGGTTCTGAAAAACACGGTGTAACAGCGGCCAATGCAGACCTGTTCAGTAATCACAAACTGATCATCACACCCCATGCGGATGTCGGAGACACAGCGGTGCAACTGGTTGCCGATTGCTGGCAGGCACTGGGGTCAGAAGTCGTCTATATGGAGATAGAACACCACGATCAGGTCCTCGCAGAAACCAGCCATCTGCCTCATTTTCTCGCGTATACCCTGGTCGATACGTTGTCATCCCAGGGTGACAGTATGGAAATATTCAGTTATGCAGCGAGCGGGTTTCGGGATTTCACACGTATTGCAGCCAGTGATCCGGTGATGTGGCGTGATATATTCCAGAGCAATGGACCAGCCGTACTCAATATACTGGATCGATTCATGGCCGACCTTGGCAGGCTTCGTGGGGCGCTGGCCGCTGGTGACACGGACACCCTGATTGATACATTTGAACGAGCCAGGGTTGCCAGGAACTACTTCACTTCACTGCAGAAGAATGATGACAGTCCCGGAACTTCTCAATGAGTGACAACAATTCAGCAACCGTACCTCCCGTAATCACCATCGACGGCCCGAGCGGGTCAGGGAAAGGGGTCATTTCACAACGCTTGTCTGAAATACTCGGGTTTCACCTGCTTGATAGCGGTGCACTGTACCGCGTTACCGGTGTAGCCGCCCGCAGACAAAACATTGCCCTGGATGATGAATCGTCTCTGGCAGGCATGGCCAGGAAGCTGGATATTGAGTTCCTGCCGACTGGAGACCCTGAAGAGCCCGTGTCCGTGCAGTTATTCGGCCAGGAAATTACCCGGGAAATTCGTACCGATGCGGCCGGTGTGGATGCTTCATTAGTGGCAAGATTGCCCCGGGTGAGGGAAGCACTGCGGGATTTGCAGCGAAGTTACCTGCGTGCGCCCGGGCTGGTGGCAGATGGACGGGATATGGGCACCGTCGTTTTCACTGCTGCAAGGGTGAAGATCTTTCTCACCGCAACACCGCTGGAGAGAGCGAAAAGGCGGTATAAGCAGTTGAAAGATAAGGATATTGATGTTAGTCTGCTCGCCCTTCGCGATAGCATCGAGGAACGGGACGAGCGTGACATGCAGCGAACAGTCGCGCCGCTCAGGCCTGCAGAGGATGCAGTGATGCTGGATAGTACCGGAATCGGTATCGAAGAGGTGCTGGCGAAGGTTTTAGCCGCAGTGAAAGAAGGTGGTATACGAGGCAGCCATCAGGACAATTAGGCAGCCTTAATGAACAGGAATTCGATACACAGGAGACCAGCAATTATCCTGATATCGACGTTTATTAATTGGACCCGCATTGGTTGGTGATGCGGTTAAGCAGAGCGCGAGTCGTTCTGACAGGAAATCTAATCTAATGAGTGAAAGTTTTGCAGAGCTGTTTGAAGAGAGTTTAACGACCATCGATATGAAACCCGGTTCAATTATCACCGGGGTCGTAATCGATATGGACGATGATTGGATCACCGTACATGCTGGCCTCAAGTCTGAAGGTCACATTCCCAAAATTGAATTTCTGAACGATCGCGGTGAACTGGATGTCGCCATCGGTGATACCGTCAAAGTGGCCATGGATGCTGTTGACGATGGCTTTGGTGAGACCAAATTATCACGCGAGAAAGCCAAGCGGGCTGAGTCCTGGCTGATGCTTGAACAGGTCTACAATGACCAGGAAGTCATCCAGGGAGTAATCAGCGGTCGCGTCAAGGGTGGATTCACCGTCGAAATTAGCGATGTCCGGGCATTCCTGCCGGGTTCTCTGGTGGATGTACGGCCGCTCAGAGAGACCGAACACCTGGAAGGCAAAGAGCTTGAATTCAAGGTGATCAAGCTGGACCAGAAACGCAACAATGTCGTGGTGTCCCGCCGTGCCGTTCTTGAAGAAGAAAACAGTGCCGAAAGAGAAGCACTGCTCGAAAATCTGGAAGAAGGGCAGGAAGTAAAAGGTATCGTCAAGAATCTCACCGATTATGGTGCATTCGTGGACCTGGGTGGAATCGACGGTCTGCTGCACATTACCGATATGGCCTGGAAACGGATTAAACACCCGAGCGAAATTGTCAACGTGGGTGATGAGATCAATGTCAAGGTACTGAAATTTGACCGGGAACGAAATCGCGTCTCACTGGGCCTCAAGCAACTGGGTGAAGATCCCTGGATAGCTATTACCAACCGTTACCCGGAAGGCAGCCGGGTGAATGCAAAGGTAACCAACCTGACGGACTACGGCTGTTTCGCCGAGTTGGAAGAAGGCGTCGAAGGTCTGGTACACGTATCCGAGATGGATTGGACCAATCGCAATATTCATCCCAGCAAAGTGGTGCAGGTGGGCGATGAAGTCGAGGTGATGGTGCTGGATATTGACGAAGAAAGACGTCGCATTTCCCTTGGCATCAAACAGTGTCAGGGCAATCCATGGGAAGGTTTTGCGGTACTGCATAATAAAGGTGACAGGATTAAAGGCTACATTAAATCCATTACGGACTTTGGCATTTTCATCGGTCTGGATGGAAACATCGATGGCCTTGTGCACTTGTCTGACATTTCCTGGAATGAACCCGGTGAACAGGCTGTACGGCGCTTCACTAAAGGGGATGAAATCGAAACAGTCATTTTATCCATTGATGCGGAACGAGAGCGAATTTCGCTCGGTCTGAAGCAATTGGAAGATGATCCCTTCTCGAATTATGTGGCTGTCAATGAGCGTGGTGCAGTGGTGATGGGTACCGTGCGTGAAGTTGACGCGAAAAATGCCGTGATTACCCTGGCTGATGAAGTCGAGGGTGTATTGAAAGCATCCGAAATCAGCATGGATCGGGTTGAAGATGCACGCAATGCGCTTTCACAGGGAAGTGAGGTTGAAGTGAAGATCATCTCCATTGATCGCAAAAGCCGTGTCATAGGACTGTCGATCAAGGCAAAGGAACTGGCCGATGAAGCAACGGCAGTCAAGGAGCATCGTGAGAAAGTGGATGAAGCAGCGAATCCAACTACCATTGGTGACCTGATCAAAGCACAGATGGACCAGAGCTCAGAGTAACTGAAAATATGACCAAATCCGAGTTAATCGAAAAAATATCGGCGGAACAATCGCAGTTATCGGCCAAGGATGTTGAATTGGCTGTGAAGATGATTATGGATCACATGGCAGATGCTCTGTCCCAGGGGGACCGAATTGAGGTCCGCGGATTTGGTAGTTTCTCGCTTCATTATCGGGCTGCCCGTTCAGGCAGAAATCCCAAGACTGGCCAGAAAGTTCAACTGGATGGCAAATATGTGCCCCACTTCAAACCTGGCAAGGAACTTCGGGAACGAGTGAACATGGGCATGCAGACAAGGCGGTAGAAAAAAGAGCGAAAAAAATCGGGGACAGTTTACCTATTAGAAAAAATAAGTAAACTGTCCCCGAAATCAATACCCTCGTCGAGAAACATCAATCATGCACAAAATCAGGAAAATACTGCTCGGAATACTACTGCTAATCGTGTTCCTGCTGGCCCTGATTGGCGCAACAGACAACAGCAGTGCAGTATCCCTGGCATTCCTCGAATACGCCACGCCACAATGGCCGATAGCCTGGTGGGTGCTGCTTGCCTTTGTTGTGGGAACTGTGTTCGGCTATTTGATGAGCCTGGGTCGTAACGTGCGATCAAAGGTTGACGTAATTAAAACCCGGCGGGAACTTTCCCGTAGCAATGACGAATTGGAGAAACTGCAACAGCAGGGCGAGGAAACCGTAGTAAACGAGTAAATTCGTCTCCTTTTACCTGAACAATTCGCCCGATTGCGGGGACTAATATGCAGGTAGCCCCAGGAACGAACCATGCAAGACTGGTTAATGTATCTGATAATTCTGGTTGCCATCGCTATCGGGTGGTGGTTGGGACGCCGTGATCGCCGTCCGTCCGGGGAGGGTGGTGCGAATCCGCTCGCTCGTCGCGACGCGCAAAAAGACCAATCTCTTTCATCCAGAGACTATTATCAGGGTCTGAACTACCTGTTGAACGAACAGCCGGATCGCGCCATATCCACGTTCATCCAGTCCCTGGAAGTCAATAGCAACACCATCGAAACCCATCTTGCCCTGGGCAGTTTATTGCGTCGGCGCGGCGAACTGGATAAAGCCGTTAGTGTCCACCAGAACCTGCTGGAAGGGACGCAACTAGCGCGTCCAGTGCAATTGAATGTGCAATTGGAACTGGTTAGAGACTATCTGTTGGCCGGCTTACTGGATCGGGCTGAGGAATTGTTGCTGGATCTTATCCCGGAAGGTGGCAAGGTGCAGATCGCTGCGCTGAAATTGCTGGTTGAGATCTACCAGCAGGAACGTGAGTGGCGAAAAGCAATCACGGTGGTATCTCAACTCAGATCCTTTGGCGATGAAAGCCAGAACAAGAACGTGGCGCACTTTTATTGTGAACTGGCCGATTTGTGCCTGCAAACAGGTGATTTACCAGGTGCGACCAGCCATGTACAGAGCGCTTTGCAGGAAGACGGGGACTGTGTACGTGCGAGCCTGTTGCTGGGCACCATAGAGTATCAATCGGACAACTTCCCGGCGGCCATTACAGCACTGCAGAAAATCAGACTACAGGATCCTGCGCTGGTACCGGTTTCCTGCGATTTGTTACTTGATTGTTACCAGAAGTCCGGAGACGATCAATACAGTTATCGGGATTACCTGACGCTCTGCCTTGAAGTAGTTCCCGCCATCTCTATTGTCCTGGCGCTAGCCAGGAGCATTCGGGATGAGTTGGGCGATGAAGCAGTTTCCCGGTTTATTGCCGGGCACTTGAAGAAGAATCCAACCATCCGAGGACTGACACAGCTGATTGATCTGCATATCGATAACGCCCACGGTGTCGCCCGGGAAAACCTCGCCATTCTGAGAAGCTTCACCGAGGCACTGGTGGCAGACAAACCGGCGTATCGCTGCGAGGAATGCGGTTTCTCGGGTAAGAAACTGCATTGGATGTGCCCTGGGTGCAAGCAATGGGG